>DMDP01000139.1 GCA_003445475.1 Peptococcaceae bacterium
CCCAGGGGGGGGCGAAAAAGCGCACCCCCTGACCCCTTTCACCCCCCGGTTTCCCGACCGGGCAGGCCTGCCGGCCCTGCCCGCCGTGAGAGAGTTTATCGAACACGCCGGCATCACTCCGCCCAGGGCACGGGTGGCCTGCCTCCCGTTTGATAAGCTCGACGTGGAAAAGGGGATGCAAATCAAGGCGCCCGACGGACAGGTCCGGTGGCTCAAACACCCCTGGAGCGTGCTGGCCTGGCAGATCGCCGGGGCCGAGGGTCTGCGCCTCCTGCACCCTGACGGCGAGGATGCCGAACGGGAGAGCGCCCCGGCGGAGAATCTGCTGACGGATCTGTTTGCCCTCCCGGGCCGGGAGGGGCTGAGCACCCTCATCCTCATGGACGAGGTGCTCGTGTACGCCCGCGAGAAGATCGGGCTTGACCCGGTCTGGCGCGGCCGACTGCAGAATTTCTTCCAGTATCTAACCCAGGCGGCGACGAAAGTAGAGCGGTGCGCGGTGGTCGTTTCCCTTCTGGCGAGTGATCCCAGGAAGAGTGACGCCCTCGGCAAGGAAATCGCCAAGGAGATGTACGATATCTTCCGGCGCGAGCAGGAAGAGGGCGTTCAGCCCGTAGTGAAGGAAGACGTGGCGGAGGTGCTGCGGCGCCGCTTGTTTACGGCGGAATCCATCCGCGACCGGGAGGCTTTTCGCCCGCACGTGATGGCCGCGCTCAAGGGCATTGCGGAACTCGACGACCAGACGAAGAGAGACGCCAAGGCGGCCGAGGAGCGCTTCCTGCAGAGTTTCCCTTTTCACCCGGACCTGACGGAGGCTTTCTACGTAAAGTGGACCCAGCTCGAGGGCTTTCAGCGGGCACGCGGCGTGCTGCGCACCTTTGCGCTGGCGTTGCGCGAGGCCGAAAAATGGGACCGTTGCCCGCTCATCGCCGCTAACGTATTCTTGAATGCTCCGGGCAAAGAGGAGATCGCCGCTGCCGCCAGGGAGCTTGCTACAGTTGCTGCCAGTGAGGAGTACGAAGGAAAGCGGCAGGAGTGGGCGGGCATTCTGGAAGGAGAACTGGCCAAAGCCCGGGTGATTCAGGCCGAAACCCCGGGGCTTAAATTCCGGGAGGTCGAACAGGCCGTGATGGCGACCTTTATCCACTCCCAGCCTATAGGCCAGAAAGCCCTGACCCGCGATCTTCTTGTGTTGCTCGGCCACACGCGCCCGGACAGGATTGAATTAGAAAAGGCGCTCGGGCGCTGGGCCGAGGTTTCCTGGTTCCTTGATGAAGAAGCCCTCAGTGACGTTGAGACAGGCGGCGATGGCCGCAAGGCGCTACCCAAAACGTGGCGGTTGGGCTCGCGCCCCAACCTGCGGCAGATGCACAGCGAGGCCTGCCGGCGGGTAGCGGCCGAACTGATTGAGGCCAAGCTCGTTGACGCCATCAGCGGCCTGAAAAGCCTGACCGCCGGGGCCGCGGCGGCCGGCGCCAGGGTGCACAACCTTCCGGAACGGCCGAAGGATATCGAGGACGACGGCGAGTTCCATTACGCCGTTCTGGGGCCGAAGGCGGCCTCCACGGCGGGCAATCCGAGCGTGGAGGCCAAGCGCTTCATCGAAGAAACGACCGGTCCCGACAGGCCGCGAGTTTACCGCAACGCCGTCGTGTTGGCGGTGCCGTCACGGGAGGGGCTGGAAATCGCCCGCGACCGGATTCGGGAGTACCTCGGGTGGGAAGAGGTCCGCAACATGCTGAAGGGGCAGGAAATTGACCCGGTGCGGGCCGCGCTGCTCAACGCCTACACGGAGGGCGCCAGGACAAAGATCGCCGAGGCGGTCCGGCAGGCCTACTGCCTTGCGGTAACGGTTTCGGAGAAGAATGAAATCCTGGCCTACAAGCTTACCGTGGGAACCGAGCCCCTTTTTAACATTATCAAGGCCGATCCCCGCGTCCGCATCCAGGAGACGGCAATAAGCGCGGAGGCGCTCTTGCCTGAAGGCCCCTATAACCTCTGGCGCGAGGGAGAAACGGCGCGCCGGGTAAAAGATTTAGTCGGTGCTTTTGCCCAGTTCTCCCACCTGCCGAAGATGTTGCGCCGGAAGGAAATCCTGGAAACGCTGATTCTCGGGGTCAAGCAAGGACTCTTCGTTTTGCGCAATGTGCGCCCGGACCGGTCGGTGCGCACCATCTGGCGCGAGGAACCGCCGGAGGCGGACCTGAAGGACCCCGGCTTGGAGCTCGTTTTGCCGGAAGCCGCCACTTTGTCGGAGCTTTCGCCCGATCTCTTAGCCCCCGGAATGCTGCCCGGCCTGTGGCCTGCACCGCCTGAAATCGCCGTTCGGGACGTGGTAGCCTATTTCCGCGGCGGCAATGTGATCCATGTGCCCAGAGAAGGGTACACGGAACCGGTGGTCATTCCGAAGGCCGGGCGGGAGGCTGTGTACGCGGCGATAGCTGCGGCCGTTAAGGCGGGGAAGCTGTGGCTGACCACGGATGTAGCCAGCGTCTTCGCCGAAGAGATACCTGCTGGGGTCCTGACGGACGACGCTAAGCTTCAGCCGCCGCCGTCTCCCGTTCCGGTAACCGGGGTGCTTCCGGAAAACCTTCCCGAAGCCTGGTCGGGGACGGAAACGACGGCCTTGGCGATTGCCGGTGCGCTTTCCCGAAAGGTGGCAAAGCCTCTTCCGTGGGCGACGGTCCGGGAGGCCATAGACGGAGCGATCAGAGCCCGGTTACTTGAGAAAACCCTGGATTCCGGCCCGTGGCCCTGTGCTTTCAGTGGCGCGCAGCATATCAGGCTCCGCGTGCCGGCGGGAGGACCAGTGCCACCGCCCCCTCCGCCACCGCCGCCCAAACCGGGCGTTAAAGTAGCCGAAGCGCAGCTCCTGCCCCACCAAATCCAGGATTTGGCGGAAGTCATCGGCGAACTGATTAACGCCGCCGTTGGCTATGAGCTTGTCTTCAGGTTGCACATCGAACTGGGTGGCGCAACAGAGCTACCGGAAGAAGTCGTCCGCAAAGTCAACCGGTTGCTTGCCGGGGTCGCGAAAGACCTGCAGCTTAAGTAGCCGTCCAAGCTTTTTCTCCTTCCAAGGGTGGTGAAGACTTTTTGGATATCACACCGGACAAAAAAGGTTGCTCGACCTGGTGGAGCGGGCGAGGAGCGGGCGAGGAGCGGGGAGATTGCCCTGCCCGCGGGCCTTCCTGGCGTCGATCCTTGCCGAAGTAGTGGCAATCTTGCCTTTCTACTGTTGTTGTGCTATAGTGTGGTCACGGAGGTGACTACAATGGAATTTGCGAGTATAAGGGAATTCAAAACTCACGCCAGCGAATTTATCCGCCGGAAGAAGCCGGTGCTGGTTTTTCGCGGTGGCAGGCCGGCAGGCATTTTTATCCCTTGGGAGGATATAGACGCCGAAGACGAAATGCGGCGGGCGGCGCTCAGGGCCTTGGCGGCGAAGATCGCCGAAGAACGGGCAGAAAAGGGGATAACGGAAGAAGAGGTGCTTAAGGACTTTGCCGCTTTTCGGAAAGATCGCCGTGGACGCCAACGTGGTGCTGTCGGCGCTGATCGGCGGGAAGGCGAGTAAGGTATTCGCCGGGGCAAAGGGCGTGGAATTTATCACTACCGCCAACGTGGTCGCGGAAATCCTGGAATACGTACCGGTTTTAGCGCGGAAAAAAGGATTAAACCGGGAGGTTATGGAGGCTGCCTTTAACTTGTTGGGACTGGAGGCCGTTCAGGAAGAAATATATTCTCAGCAAATACCGGCGGCACTAGGTTTGATTGGCAAACGCGACCCGGATGATGTAGAACTTGTAGCCCTTGCCCTGGCGCTGGGCTGTCCGGTATGGTCGAACGACAACGACTTGGTGGAGTTGAAGGAGATAGAGGTGTACCCGAATTTGCCTTCGCCCATGCCCGGCACACATAAAAGGGGAGTGGCCTTGCCACTCCCCTTGGCATAAAAGTTTTTCCGTATTTCCAGTCTACCAGTACCAGGCGCTGACCGAAGCTCCGTCAGATTGAGCTCCTGCACCCCCGTTGTAATTTGACGAGTAGGCTTCCGCATACCACCCGATCCGGTAGTTGCCAGCCCTCGCTTAGCGCTCTGCTGCGCCGCTACAGCCATAAGTCTGCGGAGTGCGAGAGCCGCTGTGGTGATCATTATGGAGCAGGCAGAGAACCTCTACCGCGACTGACCCAGCGCTCAGGCGGCCTAGTGGTTTTGCAACACACTCTTAGTAGGCGAAAACGTGATTGCCGATTTGCCGGTGTACCGGCCGCGACCATACCCACGGGTTAACCGGCTTGTACGGGTTCCAGTAATAAAGTGTGCCACCGGTGGGGTCGTTGCCCCAACGGGGCTCGGTGCCGAAGCAGACGGTATGCACAAGCACAAGTCTATGGAAGAGGTTTCTCGGCCCTGGTAGGGATTGGCGGGCCGGTGGCGGGGGGTTAGAATGGGTAAGGCAGGTGAAGGCGGTTGGGTGGGGCCGACGGCAGGGGCGAAATGTTATTCCTGATCCTTATCACGCTGGGGATCCTGTTTGCCACGGCCTGCGGGATGCTGGTGCTTGGCGGGCTTTTCGCCCTGGATTATCGCCCGTAGCATCCGGCGCCGCGCAAAAAAGACCCCGCCTGGCGGCGGGGTTGGGCTGAAGGTGGCTGGGTGGGTGTCAGGAAACTTTCGGCACCAGCGCTTCCTGCTTTTTGGCCCTGGCCAGCATCTCTTCGGCGTAGTCGGTCGAGATCAAGTAAAGGTTTACCCACAACTCGTGCTCGTTGGCCTTGCCCGCGAGTTCCCGGGCCAGATCCTTGAATTTCTTCTCCACGCGGTCCTTAAAGGAGGAAAAGTCGGCCAGGACCTCGATGACCTCGCGCTGGTTATAAGACGTACCTTCCCGCAGAACTTTGGCCAATGTGTCACCCCCAGGGTGACTATACCATAATTGCTAAATACTGTCAACAGCCTGACCATAAAAAAGTGGGCCGCGTCGGCCCACTTTTAAATGCGGCAACCTAACTCTGATCGGGCCACGGGCGGTATGCCGCTTGCCCGCCGTATACCTGGCCGCCCGTCGGCGTAAACGTACCGGCAGGGTTAAACTGTGTGCCGGTGTAGGTGGCGCCGTACTGGGCTCCGTACTGGGGTGCGCCGTACGCGGGTTGAGTGGCGGTGAAGGGCTGGAACGGTTGGGCCGCCTGCGTCGACATCTGCTGGGCGATACTCGAGAGCTGGTTGAGGCTGTTGTTCAGACCCGCAGCCAGTTGCTGTATGCGCTGGAGTTGCTGGACGGCACTGGATTCGAGCTGTTGCAGGCGTTGGAGCTGGGAAGAGTTCGACTGCTCCGACTGGGCCAGCTGGCTTGCAATCGAGGCAATGTTGCTGATGTCCTGACGCAGGCTGCTGATCTGGTTCTGGATCTGCTGTACGTTGTACACTTGTTGCTACCTCCTCATTTAAGCAATTTTGTCTATATTGTGTCTTTTTGCTGGTGCTCTATAAGTGGCATTTCTTGGGTAGATGAGCGCGGCGGACACGGTTCGCCTTAACTTTCGCTATGGACACCGGTACCGCTTCTTTGTATAATTAGTGGCGTTGCAAGGAAATTTGCCGTAAGGGGAATGGGAAAGAATGCTGCCGACGCCGACCAGGTATTTTCTTACTGCAGGTTGCGCCGAGGGGCGGAGCCACCTGAACGCTTTTGACAACGCCTTGCTTAACGCGGGCATCGGTAACGTGAATCTGGTACGTATCTCCAGTATCCTGCCGCCCGGTGCCAGGTACGACCCGCAGATCGTCCTCCCCCGGGGCAGCCTGGTGCCCACCGCCTACGGGTGTATCATCAGTGACGTCCCCGGCGAGTTGATCGCCGCTGCGGTGGGCGTGGCCGTCGCCGAGGATGGATTCGGGGTTATCATGGAGTTCGCCGACAAGTGCTCACTCGAAGCCGCACGGAAGGCGGTGGACGAGATGCTCGACGAAGCTTTTGCGCGGCGGGGACTTACGGCGGGGGGGGAAAAAAACGAGGGCCGCGCGCCTACGGGGGGGGAGCGGGAGAGAGGCGGGTGGGGGAAAAG
>DMDP01000212.1 GCA_003445475.1 Peptococcaceae bacterium
CTCGCCGTCCGGTGCTCACGTACCCCCAGTACGCTCCGCGCCGGCCGGCTTCACCTTCCGCGCCATGCTCGTTTTTCGCGGCCTCCGGGCTTTCCAGAACACTTCACAATACCCTGACACCTGTTCCGTTAGTTCGGGGGGCGTCAGGGGTTTTGAAACACATTCCTAGGAGTCCGCTGCAAAACTTCGCCTGGCCTAGCGCAAGCTGAAGGCTGCCGGCAACAGCTCCCGCAGCCTGTACCGGTGTGTTCCCGCCGGATTGGTGTGGATAACCAGCATATCCGGGTTGAACTCGTGAAGGGTCTGCCGGCAGGCGCCGCACGGCGAGTGCACCTTCTCCGCGTCGCTTACCACCGCGATGGCCACCACGTCCCGGTGTCCCGCGGCCACGGCGGCGGCCACGGCCGCGCGCTCGGCGCAGAGCGTGAGGCCGTAGCTGGCGTTCTCGACGTTGCAGCCGGTGAAGACGGCCCCGGATGCCGTGCGCACCGCCGCACCGACCCGGATGCCCGAGTAAGGCGCGTAGGCGTTTTCCATAGCCCGCCGCGCCGCTTCCAGAAGCTCATCTTCGCCCTCGAAAGCCTCCAGACCAAGCAAAGCCAGGATCTCCTTTTCCTTTCCCCGCATGCGGGCATATTCCTGCTCGTCCTTGTGGTCGTACCCCAGCAGGTGCAGGGCGCCGTGAACGGCCAGGTAGGCCACTTCATACGGCAGGCCGTGCCCGCACGCCTCGGCCTGCCGCGCAGCGGTCGGGAGCGAAATCACGATGTCGCCCAGGAGGAGCACGGGCCCCTCGCCCGGCGCGCTTCCGGGCTCTTCCTCGTGCATCGGGAAGGCCAGCACGTCGGTGGCGCGGTCCACCCCGCGGTAATCCCGGTTGAGCTCCCGGATGCGCTCGTCGTCCACGAACACCAGGCTCACCTCGGCGGCGTCCCCATACCCTTCCAGCGCGAGCGCCCGCGCTACGGCCCGCGACGCCGTTTCGGCAAGCTCTTCCGGAAGGGGAACCGCCTCCTGCAGGTTATGCACGACCACGCCCATGCGCCTTGCGTCTCCTCTCGATTTCCTTCATGTCAGGATACTCAATCCGGCTATGGAAAATTCCCGTCAGCACCCGGACGAACGCCCCCGCTATCCTGTCCAGGTCCTTGAAGTTAAGGTCGCTTTCGTCGAGCTGCCCGTCGGCGAGCTTCTCCTTGATTAACTTGCGGACCAGCCCCTCGATTTTCCCCGGCGCAGGATCGTTCAACGCCCGGACCGCCGCCTCCACCGCGTCGGCCAGCATGACGATGGCGGCCTCCCGGCTCCGCGGCACGGGACCGTCGTACCGGAAATCCTCCTCCCTGACGCTGTCCTTGGCGTCGCCCTCCAACGCTTTGTGGTAGAAGAAGGTAATGAGGCTCGTCCCGTGGTGCTGCTCGATAATCTCCACCACCGGCTCGGGCAGTTTGTGCTCCCGTGCCATTTCGACGCCGTCCTTGACGTGCGACGTCAGGATCAAGACCGAGAGCGCCGGGCTGATTTTGTCGTGCGGGTTCTCGCCCCCGACCTGGTTTTCGATGAAGAAGTACGGGCGCTTTACCTTGCCGATGTCGTGATAATAGGAACCGACCCGCGCCAGGAGCGCGTCGGCCCCCACCGCCTGGGCCGCCGCCTCCGCCAGGTTGGCCACAATCAGGCTGTGGTGGTAAGTTCCCGGCGCCTCCATCAGGAGCTTCTGCAGAAGCGGCTGACCCGGGTTCCCAAGTTCCAGAAGCCTGACCGCCGAGGTAATCCCGAAGGCGTGCTCCAGGAAGGGCAGAGAGCCGTTCGTCAAAATCGACGACAGAACGCCGTTGGCTATACCCAGGGCCAGGCTCGAAGTGACGGTGAGCACCCAGGACGCCTGGGTGAGGAGCCCGACGCCGAAAATAACCACGGCATTGACCACGGCCACGTAGGCTCCCGCCCGCACCAGGTCGGCCCGCTGGCTTAGCCGCGAGACGCTGTAAACGCCGGTGAAGCCGCCCACAAAACCCACCAGGGCGAACCGGAAATCGTTTTCCGTCATCATGGCCAGGAGAATGCTCATGGCGGCCACGACGACCACCGCCAGCCGGGGGTCCAGCAAGATGGCCACCAGCATGCCGGCCGCCGCCAGCGGCGCGGCATACCCCATCAGGTCGCCGAACTCGGGCCACTGGCCCACCCTGATCGCGACGAGCATTTTGCTGAAGGCCAGGACGGTGATAACCACCAGCGCCAAAAGGTACAGAAGTTTTTCGTTGCCGGCGATCTCCCGGTGTTGCCGGCGAAGGTACAGGTAAACAACGCCCATCAGGAGGGCCACCAGCAGTGCGGTCCCGGCTATACTGCGGAAGGGCAACGGCGGCCGTGCAAGGCCCAGGGCCTGCAGTTTGGCGAGGTGTTCGGCGGTAACGATATCGCCCTCGCGGATAATGATTTCGTCCTTGTGCACCGTAACCATCTGGGGCGGGATTACATCCCGCGCCGCCGCCCGCAACTGCTCCGTTTTCTCGGCGTCGTAGTACGCGTTCGGCCGCAGGTAGTGGTTCAGCGCCCCCTGGGCCAGAACCGTAAAATGGTGCGCCCACCGGAATCCCGCCACCTTTTTCGCCGCCTCTTGCTTCACCTCGGCAAGGTTCTCGCCGGTTATCCCGCCGGGCCGGATGTAAATCTCGGCCACCACACGCAGCGTGCCCTGGCGGACGGTTTCCAGCGTCTCCGGGTACGAGCGGGCAAGAGCTTGCACGGCAGCGTCCGGCAGGGTGAACGGCAGCGCCTCCTTCAGCCGGGCCGCCCGCTGCGCGGCGTCGAGCTGCGGGTTCGTGAGTATCTCCCTGACGTCGTCCATGAGCGACTCGACGTCGTTCTGGACCGCTGTCCCCACCTGCGGATCGTAGTCGTACTGGGGCGGCACCTTGGCCGCCGCCTCTTCCCGCATCCTCTCGGTCTTGACCTTATCCACAAACGTAACCGTACGCGGCGCCTTGACCGTGCGCGGGGCAACCTGGTTCTCCTCCAGGTTGACCTGCTCCGGGATGAACTCGACCCCTGCGAGCACGGTAAGGAGCACAAATAAAATAAGGGCGGCTGCCGCCCGGCGAAACTTCTCGCTGTGCGCCATCCCGAGGAAGGCCCGTCCTAAGCGCCCGGCTGCTGCCCGCAGACCCAAAACCGAATCACTCCTTCGCCTCCGTTTCGGCCGCCTCGGCCCGTTCGTAAGCCTTGACAATTTCGATTACCAGCGGGTGGCGGATGGTATCCGCACCCGTGAGGTAAACAAAGGCAATGCCCGGTATGCCGGCCAGTTTGCGCTCTGCGTCTACCAGGCCGGAAACCTGTCCCCGCGGAAGGTCGATCTGCGTTATGTCCCCCGTAACCACAACCCGCGACGAAAAGCCGAGGCGGGTCAAAAACATTTTCATCTGTTCCGGCGTGGTATTCTGCGCCTCGTCCAGGATAATGAACGCGTCCTCCAGCGTGCGCCCGCGCATATAGGCAAGCGGGGCAACCTCAATAATGTGCCGGTCGAGATACCGCTGGGTATTTTCCACGCCCAGGACGTCGTACAGGCTGTCGTATAGCGGGCGCAGGTAGGGGTCTACCTTCTCCTGGATATCGCCCGGCAAAAATCCTAGCTTTTCGCCGGCTTCCACGGCAGGCCGGGTAAGGATCAGACGCCCCACGGTCTTGTCGCGCAGGGCGCGCACCGCCATCACCACCGCGAGGTACGTCTTCCCGGTGCCCGCCGGCCCGATGGCGAAGACGACATCGCTCTCCCGCATGGCCTGCACATACCGCTGCTGCCCCATTGTCTTTGGACGCACCTGCTTTCCCCGCGGGGTGGTAAAGATTACGTCGCGGGCCAGGACCTCGAGCTTCTCCGCGTGTCCGGCCCGCACCGCCTCAATAATGCAGCTGACGTCCCTGGGCATAATGCTTTTGCGCTCTTTGTAAAACGACTTGAGCCTGGCAAAGACCTCTTCGGCCTGCTCAAGCCGCGCCGGCTCACCGGTGATCACGAAGTCGCCGCCGCGCATCACCACTTTCACGCGGAGCTCCTTCTCAATGGCTTCCAGGTTTTCATCGTAGGAACCAACAATGGCCGCAATTACTTCCGGATCCTCTACCGGAATGCGTACCTGTCCCTCGTTTGCCAAGCTCGCAACCACAACCTTTCTCAGTCTTTAGGTTTTAACGGACGCTCGATCCCTATGTCTTCGAGCGTTTCCACGACAACCCGCACCTGCAAGACGTCGCGTTTGTTGGTGAGCGGCAGCACCTCCGTGCGCCGCGCCAGGATTTTGGCCTCCGGGGGCAGGCGTCCGGAAACTTTCTTCAGCGCTGCGGCCCCCGCCAACCGCACTGCCTCGTCGAGCGTGCGCACCAGCCGGTACGGTTTGACTTCCGCGTATTCCGTCGTTATAACTTCGACGGGAAGGGCAAGATTCCTCCAGCCCGGCAAGCGCGCGGTCGTCCTTTTCACCCGGCAGCGAGGGTACGGGGCGGCGGCCGGCCCCTTGAGCCTCACCTCCCTTGTTCCCACCCGGATCACGACGCTTCGCGTACGGCGCCCCGTCAGGCGCTCCCCCTGCTCCACCAGGGGTACCGTTCCCACGGCCTCGTACCAGACCCGCGCCCGCACCATTCCCCTGGCCCGGACGTAACGCGGTTTGCCCCGGGGGGCCTTCCCGGCGTCGACCTCCTGTTGCCCGCCCGGCGGAGGCGGGGGATCAACACGGCCTGCAATCAACACCTGTCCCGGCTCGACGGTCGCGCCTACCTTGACGGCGGCCTGTCCGCTCAAGACAAGTATTTCCTTAACCAACCCCGCTTTGCGCGCCACCACGTCGGTCGGCCCGCTTTTCCCGGCTGCCGGCAGTTTCTTTTCGACAACCATAATATGCGCCCGTGTCCCGCGCAGTTCAACCCCCGCCCAGGCCAGTTGCGGCACCTTCTGGTAGAGGGTCCGTTCGACCAGTGCCGGGTCGCACCGCCAGCGCGGGGCACCGGGATAAAGCCCGGCCTGGCGGGCAACCTCTCTGATCCTGGCCTCCGGAATGCGTTCGTTGCCGCTGACCTCGACAAACCAGCAGAAGGACGCCAGCGTAAAAAGGGCGACAAAGAAGAAGGTCACCCCCGCGACGAGTCCTTTCCGTCGCCGCAACCGCGCGAGCCAGAACGGCAGGCCGACCCGCTCACGGAACTCGAGCCGGCTCTCCGTCCGGCGGGCAATATGCCGCAGGTTCCGCAGGCCGCTGAGACGCGTGCGCGCCCGGACGGCGTCGGGGGCGATCCTGGCAACGTCCCACAGGATGACGCCGCGCCGCACGGCCAGGTTCATAAACCTTTCCACCGCCCGGCCGCGCACGATAATGGCAACCTGTCCAAAAAGATAGCGCCAGGGCCTGAACCGCAAACTCATACCCCCCACGTCGGCTTCCTACCGGCCCCTAAAGAAACCGGATGCTTGTAATCTCTCCCTCTACGCACACCTCGTCGGGAAGGAGTGTGCGCAGGACCAGGTTTTGCCCCGTTATCTTAACCTCGCCCGCGGAAAAAGCCACCCTCACGACCTCGCCGGTATACTCGGTGATCCCCCGGTGGTTTTCGATGTGCACGCGCAAATTGCCCAACATCACGATCCGCGGCATATCCAGGGTTACTTCCCCCGGCAGGTCGAGGATGTCGGCCAAAAGATCGGAAGAGCGTCGG
>DMDP01000104.1 GCA_003445475.1 Peptococcaceae bacterium
ATTCCCATGGCGCCCGAGGCCTTAAAAATGCTGATCGCCGTGATCATGGCCACTAAATAAGGGATAATTTGTACGGCCACACCAAACCCCTGCTCGGCGCCCTCAACAAAGGTTTCAAACACGGGCACCCTTTTCATTGCTCCCGCCAGAAGCACGGTCAGGATGAGAACCGGTATGGCCCAATTGGATATATCGTTAATCAATTCGAACACGATTATCGCTCCTGTACGGCGTAGAGGTGCCGCAGGCAGCGGTCAACGAGAATCGCCACCGCCATGCCGCAAGTCGTGGCAAATAACGTGGTGCCGACGATCGCTGCGGGCTCCGTGGAACCGTAAATGGCGCGGATCCCGATCATGGTTGTCGGAATGGTTACGCAAGAGGTGTTCAGTGCCAGGAAGGTGCACATTGCTTCCGAAGCTACATCGGGCTGCCGGTTGAGCGTTTGCATTTCACGCATGGCCAGTAAACCCATAGGCGTTGCCGCGTTGCCGAGACCGAGGAAATTGGCGCTCAGGTTCATCATGATGGCGCCCACCGCGGGATGCTTCGGCGGCAGGCTCGGAAACAGCAATCTGATTAACGGGCGTACCAGTTTGGCCAGAAACTCAATAAACCCTGCCGCTTCGGCGACCTTCATTATGCCTAGCCAGAAAGCCATTATAGCTATAAGGCTCAGGGCGGTATTAACCGCTGTCGCCGCCCCGTCGAGCGCGGCCTTGGTTACGACGTCGATGTCGCCCTGAGCGGCGGCTGTAAGGATACCGAAAAGAATGAGTCCCAACCAGATATAATTGACCATGACACCCCTCCTCTGCGGACCGGTTACGTTAACTTCTTATGAGGAGGGGACGATCCCTAGAACAGATCTGAGTATTCCCGCACCAACCGTTGCCTAATGCCGGGTTTTGTTTTGCAGGTAAGAATCGATTTTGTCCAGTATTTGCGGCGCCAGATCGATCAGCCGGTCAACGGTAACATTTGTTTCGACAGGAAGCAGGCGGATTTGCTCCTTACCCACAACCAAGAAACCCACCGGTTGCACGGAGACACCGGCACCGCTGCCGCCACCGAAGGGCAAGGCCGTTTTATCTTCTGTATCGCCGGTCTCGAACTCACCGCCACCGGCGGCAAAACCTGCGGCGACGCGGGAAATGGGGATAATAACGGTTCCGTCGGGTGTTTCGACAGGATCGCCGATGACCGTGTTCACATCCACCATTTCCCGAATGCTTTCCATGGCCGTTTTCATCAAGCCTTCAATGGGATGCTCCAAAGCGCTCACCTCGCCCGGCAGGCCGAATTTTACTGAAGCTGTTATCAAAAATATGGCCCGTCCGAATGTTAAATATGCAGGTGGAAAACGATTACCGGTATGGTGACCGCAGCGCCTTCAAACCGGCAAGCAGGACGTAGACGAGGCGAATGTCGAAGCTGCACCTGAGCTTAGTGGCGGTACCCGGTTTCCGAAAGTCGGGTTGTACTTTAAATGAGGGTGGCCGGGAGAAGTGGACATATCTTGTTGCCACGGCCAAAAGGAGCGCTTTGGTACTGCAGGCAAGGCCTGACAGGAACCCGGTCTTAGCCGCATCCGGGGTACCTATCACGGTGCACCAAACGAACTCGTGGACTTGCGCCCGGCGGATAAGGTAAAATACCGCTTTGCGGTAGCGGGTCAACAGGTGTAAACCGCGCCTCACTAACGCCACGGTTGGGAAGACAAGGCGCTTTTGTTCTCCTGCCCGAGGGTTTTGCAACGTAACCTGAAGCGCCGGCTCCCTGCCGGGAAGAAACATCTGCACCTTCACGGATGGCACGCTAAGCTTCAATTTTAAAATCCTCAGCCAGGATACCGTCACGGCGATGCGATCGTCCTGGCCGCAACGGCGGTAATCGATGCTTACCCGCAGTGAACTGGCCAGAGTGCCGGCCAAAAGTGCAAGGATGACGGCAGCCAAAACCCACCACATCGCACCCACGGCTCTAACGGATTATATGCGCATCGCCTCGCGCACCAGGGCCATGGTAGCGCGGGCTTCTTCCCTCGCCCGGGCATCCCCGGCGGCGATCACTTCTTCCACGTATCCCGGCCGGGCCATAATCTCGGCGCGCTTTGCCCGGATAGGTGCCAGCATTTGTTCGAGGGCTTCAGAAAGGAGCGCCTTGCAGGCAACACAACCGATCTTGCCTCCCCGGCAACGTGCCTCAACTTCCGGTACGGCGGTGGGGCTGTAAATTGTATGGTAGGCGTACACTGTACAAACCTCAGGGTGACCGGGATCGGTCTTGTGTATGCGCGCCGGGTCGGTGATCATTAAGCGTACAAGCCGACCAAGTTCTTCGGGGCCAACGTCGAGGGAAATGACGTTGCCGTAACTCTTGCTCATTTTCCTCCCGTCGATTCCGGGCACGAAGGCGGTTTCGGCCAAGAGGGCCTGCGGCTCAGGAAAGACGGCGTCGTAAAGGTGATTAAACCGGCGTGCAATTTCCCGGCACAACTCGATATGGGGCAACTGGTCCTCGCCCACCGGTACGGCGTCTGCGCGGTAAATTAAGATATCGGCGGCCTGCAATAGCGGGTACCCGAGAAAACCGTACGTTCGTACATCCTTTCCCTGTTCCCCTAGTTGACGCACCTGGTCCTTGTAGGTGGGTACACGCTCGAGCCACGACAGCGGCGTGAACATGGAAAACAGCAGGTGCAACTCCGCGTGTTCAAGGATGTGCGATTGCACAAAAATGGTACTTCGCTCCGGGTCGACGCCCACGGCCAACCAGTCGGCCACTATTTCCCGGACGTTTTGCCGGAGTTCGCGCGTCTCGTCATAGGCGGTTGTCAGGGCATGCCAGTCGGCGACAAAGAAAAAGCACTTGTTTTCTGCCTGCAGGCGCACCCAGTTTTGCAAAACACTCAAGTGACCGATATGCAATTTACCTGTGGGACGCATACCACTTAGAATACGCATTTTTTCACCCTTATTTTACTGATAATCAGGCGCCTATACGCGCGGCAAGGTCGATCAAGAAACCCGTCAGGGGCCAAACGGTCCACCGCAGGAATTTACCGATTAGTCCGGTTATCATCAAGAGGAGAAGCAGCAGTACGCCGTACTGCTCGAGATAAACAAGCCATTCCTGCCTTCCGGGCAAAAGACCGGCCAGAATCTTCGAGCCGTCGAGGGGCGGCACGGGTATCAGATTAAATACGGCCAACACAACGTTAATGTAGATAACGGTTTTTAATAAGGTGCCTACAAGCGGGTCATACGCGAAGAACGCCAGCGCTGCTGCGGAGATACAGGCTATGAAAAAATTGCTGACCGGCCCAGCCATCGAGACCAGAAGCACACCCCTTTTTATATTACCACGGAAGTTGTAGGGGTTGATGGGGACGGGCTTGGCCCATCCAAAACCGGCGATAAACAGGAGTATGAGCCCCAGGACGTCGATGTGAACCAGTGGATTTAAGGTGAGCCGCCCGGCGGCGCGGGCGGTTCGGTCTCCTAGGCGGTCAGCCACGTAAGCATGGGCGAACTCGTGCAGGGTCAGGCCGATGAGAATGGCCGGCACCAAAAAGAGAATTTCATCCCATCCGGGTAGACGGAGCAATTTTCTCCCCTTCCTTGTATCCGGCCAGGTACTGCTTGACAAAGGCCAGCTCTTCTTCACGGCTCCGCACCACGTTGTCAACCCGCGCCTGCCAGACTGCTTCCAGGACCTGCTTGAAGATAGGGCCCGGCAAAAAGCCCAGGTTCTTAATATCCTTACCAGTTATAGCCGGTTTATGTTCATTCAGTACGCGAAAGACGTTTTCGAGGCGCACAAGCCAGCGTTCTTCTTCCAGCACTGCCGCTATGAGCGGGTATGCCTCCCGCGGTAGCGATAGGACGGCCCGGACCACAACACTTGTACGTGGCGGCGGGTCGAGGGTGAGCAGATTCACGGCTGTTCGCCAGCCGGCGAGGGTTGCCCGCACTTTTTCCAACTGTTTCTTGTTTAAATGGTAGCGGTGACAGATGGCTTCCGCGGTGGCCGCATCGCTCCAGTGCAATACGGCGATAAGATAGGAAAGCCACACTTCCGCAGGTCGGGCGACTCCCCAGCGATCCAGAGTCTTCAATGCACCGGGAATGGCGGCTATTAGCGGCTCCACCTCCCAGTAAGTGACGCCGGGGAAAAGCTGCGGCCACATGTTCAGTTGGGCCAACCTGGCCAGCATCTGCGGGGTGCGCTCTTCCCCGAGCAGCCGCTTGAGCTCTGCCCAAACCCGTTCCACCGGCAGGGCGGCGAGGAGATTGTCATTTACGGCTTCGCGCAGAAGCGCCAGCGTTTCCCTTTGGATGTTGAACCCGTAACGGCACGCATAACGGATCGCCCGCAGTACCCGCACCGGGTCTTCGACGAAACTCAGGTTATGCAAAACACGGATTAGGCCGTACTGAAGGTCTTCCCGGCCCCCGAAGTAATCGACCACTTCGCCGAAACGCGCTTCGTTCAGGGCCACCGCCATGGCGTTCACGGTAAAGTCCCGCCGGTAGAGTTCGTGCTTTAACGAATGGTCGTTGAGCGAGGTTATTGCCGGGTATTCATAAAACTCAACCCGGGCCGTGGTGACGGAAACCTGTTGCCCGTTGGGCAGTATGACCACCGCTCGCTTTTGCTTTTCCAGTACCTTGCTACGTCCTTTGAACTGCCGGGCCAAAGCGTCGGCCAGGACGTTGCCGTCGCCTACGGTAACCAGATCCAGATTGGTATTCGCGTATCCCAGCATGGCGTCGCGGACGCTCCCGCCGACCAGGTACACCTCTATACCCTGCCGGTCGCCGGTGCGCCCTGCGGCCTGTATTAGTTCGTAGGCGCTACCGGGGAGGTACCGGGCCAGTATGGCTGCTGCGTTGCGGTAGTATGTCTGGTTGGTGCTCGCCAGGTACAGAGTGGAGAAGCGGGGCTGGAACTTCCGGTGCAGGGTTTTGAGGATATTGGTGCGGGAAACAATGCCGACCAGTTTGCCGTCGTCCAGCACCGGAAGCCGCCCGATATTATTCTCGATCATTACATCCTGGACTTCCGTAACGGGTGTACGTATGTCAACCGTCTTTACCTCGCGTGTCATGTAGGCCTTTACCGGGGCGTGGCCTAAACCGTGACGGAGGGCCTTTTCCAGGTCACGCCGCGAAACAATGCCTACCAGACGGCCGCCTTCCACAACCGGGAGGCCGCTGTGCCCGTAACGGAGAATAATCTGGTTGGCCTCTTCCACTTTCGTTTCGGGATTGATGGCCTTAACCGGACTCGTCATTATGTCGGCGGCGGTGAGGGGCGGTCGCACGTTCTTTTTGATGGCGTCCAGCAAGCAGGCTGCCAGGTTATCGACGCCGGTGTCCTTAACGGTGGCCGAAGCGGCGGCCCGGTGTCCTCCGCCGTCGAAGCCGGCCAGAATTTCGCGGACGTTTATTTCCGGTACGGAACTCCGGCCCACAATGTGCGTGCGATCCTCCATTAGCACAATACAGAATACAGCATCAAGCCGCTCAATTTCGGCCAGCTTGTGCGTAAGCAGGGCAAGCCCGCCAACGAAGTCGTCAACGTGCGCCCGGGCTACCAGGATTTTGAAGCCGTTGATAAGGTAACGTTGGGCGGAAAGCAGAAGCTGTTTCAGTAGCCCCTTCTGCTCCTCGGTGAGGGGACGACCCAGGAAATCGGCTACCACTGCCAGGTTGGCGCCACGGGCCAGGAGGTGCGCCGCTGCCTGTACGTCCCGCGGGGTCGTACTGGCAAAGGTGAGACATCCGGTGTCCTCGTAAATGCCGAGAGCCATCACGGTGGCCTCAAAGGGGCTGACGGCAATGTTGCGCATTTGCAGTTTTTCTACCAGGAGCGTTGTCGCCGCTCCCACCAGCTCAACAACTTCCAGGGACCCGCGGACGTCGTCCTCTGCCGCCGGATGGTGGTCGTAAACGTGGATTTCCAGGCCCGGCTTTTCCAGGAGCGTCCCCAAACGTCCCAGGCGCGCCGGGTTGCGCGTGTCCACAAGCACCAGTTGCTTAACGGCTTTCAGGTTAATCTCGCCGGGATTCCGTATCCCCAGAACGTCGCGGTGCAGGGCAAGAAATTCCTGTACGTTTTGGGCCAATTTTCCTGGAACAACCAGTACCGCCTCGGGGTAGAGTTTTTGTGCGGCCACCATCGCCGCCAAACCGTCAAAATCGGTATTGGTATGCGTTGTTATTATACGCATTTGGCTCTTTCACCGCAGATAACCAGGAAGAATCTCTAAGCACGCACGGCACGTGAACGCGTTTCCTCGCGCTGAAGACGCGCGGGGATGACATCATTTCTAATCAGATCTTCGTACGACTCACGCATAACGATAACGTCCGGCTGTCCCCGGTAGACTGTAATGACGGCCGGGCGCGGGAACCGGTTGTAGTTCATGGCCATCGCGTAATTGTAGGCGCCCGTACACGGGATGGCAAGTATATCGCCGGGTTCCGGAAGAGGAAGACCGGCGTCCCACACAAGGATGTCTCCCGACTCACAGTACTTGCCGGCGATGGTTACCGTACACGCGGGCAAATCGTGCATCTTGTTGGCGATGGCCGCTTCGTACCTTGCCTGGTAAAGTGCCGGCCGCAGGTTATCGCCCATGCCCCCGTCGACCGTCACGTAGGTCCGCACCCCACGGATTTCCTTGACTGCCCCTACGGTATACAGGGTTGTCCCGGCCGGGCTTACTATTGATCTCCCGGGTTCGACCAGTATCCTGGGTACTTTCATCCCGAGTTCGGAGGCAGTCTCGGAAACCGCTTCAATGATCGTGTTGGCGTAATCTTCGATGCTCGGCGGTGTGTCTCCTTCGACATAATAGACGCCAAGGCCGCCCCCCAGGTTGATCTCCTCCGGCACCCAACCGGTGGCCTGGTAGGCGACACGCGCGAACTCCAGGACAGCACGGGCGGCCGCTGCAAAGGGCGCGGTCTCAAAAATCTGGGAGCCAATGTGACAGTGCAGACCGTGCAGCTCTATGCCGGGTGAAGCAAGGGCCTGCCGGACGCCCTCAAGGGCCTGACCGGTTTCGATGGGGAAACCGAATTTAGAGTCGATCTGTCCGGTCATGATGTACTTATGGGTGTGGGCCTCGATGCCCGGCGTCAAGCGCAGGCAGATATGGGCCTTCCGCCCTGTGGCCTGGGTGGCCCGAGAGATCAGCTCCAGTTCGTACAGGTTATCGACCATAAAGCGGTGAATGCCGGCTTCCAGAGCCATACGGATTTCGGCCGGCGACTTGTTGTTACCGTGGAAGTAGATGCGGGAGGGTGGAAAACCGGCTCGGAGGGCCGTGTGCAGTTCCCCCCCGGAAGCAACGTCGAGGGACAGACCTTCTTCCTCGATGACGCGGCAGATCGCCGTGGTGAGGAAGGCCTTGCCGGCGTAGATCACCTCGGCATTGTCCGCCCTGGCGAAGGCCTCCCGGTAGCGGCGGCATCTGGCACGCAAGTGCTCTTCATCGATGATGTAGAGGGGTGTCCCGTAACGGCGGGCCAAGTCAACCGTATCGCAACCCCCGATGAAGAGGTGCCCCTGCGAACCGATTTCCATGGTGCCCCGTAACCGCAACTCTGGAACCTCCCGGTCCTCGCTTAAACCTCAGGCAGGGAAGCCATAGCTTCCTGCAACTTCTCTTCCGACAGCGGCACGTCCTGCATGTTTCCGGCGAGATAGGCGTCGTAAGCGGCCAGGTCGAAGTGCCCGTGCCCGCTCAGGTTGAAGACGATGGTTTTCGCCTCGCCCGCTTCGCGGCAGGCCACGGCTTGGTCGATGGCGCACTTGATGGCGTGCGCCGACTCCGGCGCCGGGACAATT
>DMDP01000153.1 GCA_003445475.1 Peptococcaceae bacterium
CTGGTGGCGGGGACGGACGGCGTGGGGACCAAGCTGCGTGTGGCCTTTCTCATGGACCGGCACGACACGGTGGGGATCGACCTGGTGGCCATGTGCGTGAACGACATCCTTGTCCAGGGGGCCGAGCCTCTGTTTTTCCTGGACTACCTGGCCGTCGGGCGGCTGGTGCCCGAAAAAGTGGCGGCGATTGTCGGCGGGGTGGCGGAAGGATGCCGCCAGGCGGGATGTGCCCTGATCGGCGGCGAAACGGCGGAGATGCCCGGTTTCTACGCCCCCGACGAGTACGACCTGGCCGGCTTCGCCGTCGGCGTGGTCGAGCGGTTCCGGATTGTGGACGGGCGCGCCATCCGGCCGGGCGACGTGCTGGTCGGCCTGGCGTCCGCGGGCCTGCACAGCAACGGTTACTCGCTGGCCCGCAGGTGCTTCTTCGACCTCGCGGGGTGCACCGTGGACACCCACCTGCCGGAGCTGGGCTGCACCGTCGGCGAAGAGATGCTGCGGCCCACCCGCATCTATGTGCGCCCGGTGCTGGCCGCCCTGGAGCGCTTCACCATCCGCGGCATGGCGCACATTACGGGTGGGGGCCTCACGGAAAACATTCCGCGCATTCTGCCGCCGGGGCTTAAAGCGGTGATCGAGACACGGGCCTGGGAGGTGCCGCCGGTGTTCCGCTGCATCCAGGAGATCGGGGGCGTCGCCGAGGCGGAAATGCGGCGCACCTTTAACATGGGTATCGGTTTCGTCCTGGTCGTCCCCGAGAAAGAAGCCCGAGAGGTGCAGGCGTTTCTGGCCGCCACCGGCGAGAGCGCCTGGATTATCGGTTGCGTGGAGGCGGGTGAGGGAAGGATAGAGTTCCGTTAGGCCGGCGGGCCGGAGGAGGGAGAAGCCTTGGGTCTTTTGCGTGTGGGTGTGATGGCGTCCGGAAGAGGCTCCAACTGCCAGGCGATCATCGACGCCGCGGAAAGCGGCCGTCTCCCCGCGCGGGTGGTTGTGGTGGTCAGCGACAAAGCCGGGGCGCAGGTACTGGAACGGGCGCGCCGGCACGGCATCCCTGCGGTCTTCGTCGACTACACGGCTTATCCTTCCAAGGAAGAGTACGAAAAAGTGGTCCTGGCGGTGCTCCGCCGGCACGAGGTAGAACTGGTGTGCCTGGCGGGTTACATGCGGCTGGTGGGGCGGGTGCTGCTGGAGGCCTTCCCCAACCGCATTATGAACATTCACCCCGCGCTCTTACCGGCTTTCCGCGGGCTGCACGCGCAGCGCCAGGCCTGGGAATACGGGGTACGCTTCTCGGGGTGCACGGTACACTTCGTGGACGAGGGAATGGACACTGGCCCCATCATCCTCCAGGCGGTGGTACCCGTCTTCCAGCACGACACGCCGGAGACCCTGGCGGCCCGCATCCTCGAACAGGAGCACCGCATTTACGTGGAGGCGGTGAAACTTTTCGCCGAGGGCCGGCTGCAGGTGGACGGGAGAAGGGTATGGATCAAGGACCACCCGTGAGAGGCTGCCGGACCGTGCCGTGCTCGTTTTTCGCAGCCTCTAACTTTCTTGCTACAAGTGGCCGTGCTTTCCCAAGACCGAGGAAAAGTGTGAGGTGAACACAAATGCGACGGGCGCTGATCAGCGTTTCCGACAAGACGGGGGTTGTGGAGTTCGCCCGGGGCCTGGCGGCGCTGGGGTGGGAGATTGTTTCCACCGGCGGTACGGCGCGTTTCCTGAGCGAGGCCGGGGTGTCGGTTATCTACGTGACGGAGGTGACCGGTTTTCCGGAAATCCTGGGCGGGCGCGTGAAGACCCTGCACCCGCACATCCACGGGGGGATCCTGGCGCTGCGCACGCCGGAGCACCTGAACCAGTTGCGGGAGCTGGCCATTACCCCCATCGACCTCGTGGCGGTGAACCTGTATCCCTTCAAGCAGACGGTTGCCCGCGAGGGGGTCACGCCGGAAGAGGCGATCGAGAACATCGACATCGGCGGGCCGGCGATGATCCGCGCCGCGGCCAAGAACCACCGCCACGTGGTGGTGGTGGTCAACCCGGCGCGCTACGGCGAGGTGCTCGACGGCCTGCGCCGGACGGGGGATGTGCCGCAGGAGTTGCGGCTGGCCCTGGCCCGCGAAGCCTTCGCGCACACGGCTCACTACGACGCGGTGATCGCCGGCTACCTGAACGGACTGCTGCCCGCGCCGGAGCTTTTCCCGGAGGAGGCGGCGTTTCCGTACGAACTGGCTGGGGTCCTGCGCTACGGCGAGAACCCGCACCAGCGGGCAGCTTTCTACCGGGACGTCCGGGTCCGCGGGGCCTGCGTGGGAAACGCGGTGCAGCTGCACGGGAAGGAACTATCCTATAATAATATCCTTGACCTGAACGCCGCCCTGGAACTGGTGCGGGAGTTTGCGGAGCCGGCCGCGGTACTGATCAAGCACACCAATCCCTGCGGCGCGGCCACGGCAACCACCCTGGCGGACGCCTACCGGAGGGCCTTCGAGGGGGACCCCGTGTCGGCCTTCGGCGGGATCGTGGCCCTGAACCGGGAGGTGGACGAGGCGACCGCGGCGGCCATGGCGGATGTGTTTCTCGAGGCGGTCATCGCCCCCGGGTTCTCCCCGGAGGCGCTGGAGGTCTTGAAACAGAAGAAAAACCTGCGCCTGCTGGCGACCGGGCCGCCGGACGCGGCCCCGGCGGGGCTCCAGATGCGCGCCGTCGGCGGCGGCCTCCTGGTGCAGGAGGCGGACCGGACGGTTCTCGGCGCCGAAGGGCTGCGCGTGGTTACGAAGCGGGAACCCACGCCCGAGGAATTGGAAGAGTTGCTCTTCGCCTTCAAGGTTGTCAAGCACGTCAAGTCGAACGCCATCGTGGTCAGCAAGGGGCGCCAGGTGCTGGGCGTGGGGGCCGGGCAGATGAACCGCGTCGGGGCGGCGCGCATCGCGCTGGCGCACGCCGGCGAGAGGGCGCGCGGGGCGGTGCTGGCGTCCGACGCCTTCTTCCCCTTTGCGGATACGGTGGAGGAAGCGGCGCGGGCCGGCATCGCCGCCATCATCCAGCCCGGCGGCTCGGTGCGCGACGAGGAGTCGATCCGGGCGGCGGACGCCCACAACATGGCGATGGTGTTTACGGGCATAAGGCATTTCCGGCATTAGAGGAGGTTCAGCACCCCATGAAAATCCTGGTCGTCGGCGGCGGCGGCAGGGAGCACGCCCTAGTCTGGAAGCTGGCCCAGAGTCCGCGGGTGAAGCAGATTTTTGCGGCGCCCGGCAACGCGGGCATCGGGGAACTGGCGACGTGCGTGGACATCCAGGCGGAGGACGTACAGGGGCTCCTGGCCCTGGACCGGCAGGAGCATATCGACCTC
>DMDP01000246.1 GCA_003445475.1 Peptococcaceae bacterium
CCGCAATGCGGGTGACACCCAGTCTTCTCGCCAGCGCCTCCCGGTACAGCTGCAGGTACTCGACTGCCGAACGCGCCCAGGAATAATCCATCTCCATGCCGTTCTTCATCAAGGTCAGCCACTTCTCGGGCTGCTCGCGGTAAAGTTTCAGGGCGCGTGCTATGCATCCGTAAAGGGCCCGTCCGGAATATTCTTTGAACACAAAGCCGTTCCCCATGCCGGTTACCGGGTCGAATTCCTGTATCGTATCGGCCAGGCCGCCGGTAGCCCTTACGATCGGGACGGTGCCGTAGCGAAGACTTATTAATTGCCCGAGCCCGCAGGGCTCAAACCGGCTGGGCATCAGGAACATGTCGGCCCCGGCGTATATCCGCTGGGCCAGGACCGGGTTGAAACCCAAAAACAGACCGACTTTTTGCGGGTACCGCTCGCGCATGGTCTTAAACAGCTGGTGGTAATACCGGTCGCCCGTACCCAGTATTACCAGTTGGATATCGAGGTACATGAGTTCGTCGATTATCTCGGCCACCAGGTCAAGTCCTTTCTGGTCGACCAGGCGGGATACAATTCCCAGCACCGGTACATCACGCACCGGTAGATCCAGCTCGCGTTGCAGGGGCGCTTTGTTTTCTCTTTTGTTGTGGATGGTATGAATATCGTAGTTCCGGTGGATACGCGGGTCGGTGCGCGGATCAAACTCGTGGTAGTTGATACCGTTGATAATGCCGAAGAGGTCGGCGCCTCGCTTGCGCAGCACACCGTCCATGCGTTCGCCCAACTCGGGCGTCTGAATCTCCCGCGCATACGTCTTGCTCACCGTGTTGACGATATCTGCGTACAATAGGCCCGCTTTCATGAAGCTTATGTTTCCGTAAAACTCAAGCCGTTCCGGATGATAATATTCCGGCCCCAGGCCCAGAAGCCCGAGTGTCTCCCTGGGGAAGTTGCCCTGGTACTGCAGGTTGTGAATGGTGAAAACCGTGGCCATCTTCTGGTAGAAAGGGTCTTTGGCATAACGCGTCTTCAGCAGGAGGGGTATGGGACCCGTTTGCCAGTCGTTGCAATGAATGATCTCCGGTTGCCATCCTATATGTTTGAGCATTTCCAGGACGGCAAAGCAGAAAAACGCGAACCTTTCCGCCTCATCGTGAAACATGTAAATGCCGTCGCGGTAATAGTAATGGTAGTTATCGAGCATGTACACCGGGATACGGCGGTGTTCGTTGCGGTACTGGGCTTCGATGAATTTCCTGCGCATAACAACCGTTCGCAGGCGGTTGTTAAACGATATGGGAAAGTCGGTGACGAACTCTGCCCCCTCGATCTGCTTATACCTTGGCATGGCAACGCGCACGTCGTTTTCCACATCCGGTTCGTTCACCGTAGCCAGTGCCTTGGGGAGTGAGCCGGCGACATCGGCCAGCCCGCCGGTCTTGGCAAACGGTACAACCTCAGCGGAAACCAGCAGTATCTTTAAAGGACGGTCATACATTTTTCCCTACCTCCAATGCGTACAGGCCGGGTTCCCTGTTGACCGGTATGACCGCGTTCCGCAACGCGCGGGCCGCCATCTCCGGTGGTGTGGGGTTGATATAGTAGCCGGTCCCAAACTCAAAGCCGGCCACAATCGTCAGGCGGGGAAGGACCTCCAGGTGCCAGTGATATATTACCTCCGGTTCCTTGTTGACAGGTGCGGTGTGCAAAACCATGTTATACGGCATGTCGCAGACGGCAACCTGTAACCTTTTCAGTATCTCGCGCAGCACGCGGGCCAGGTCACGGACATCGTCCTCGTCGATCATGGCAAAGTCGTGCTGGTGCTGCCGGGGAAGGATCCACGTTTCGAACGGAAACCGCGCGGCAAACGGCGACAGCGCCACGAAGCGCTGCGATTCCAGCACAACCCGCTCATCCCGTGCCAGTTCCTGGGTAATGGTATCACAGTACACGCAACTTCCTTTTTGGGCATGGTACCGGCGCGCACCCGCGATTTCCGCGGCCACCTCGGCAGGGACCAAGGGTGTGGCCAGAAGCTGCGAGTGGGCGTGAAACAAAGAGGCGCCCGCGGTGCGTCCCTTGTTTTTAAAGATCAGCATGTATTTAAGCCTTGTGTCCCCACGCAGATCCAGCAACCGGGAGCGCCAGGCCCATACCACCTCTTCCACCTGTCGCTCGCTTAGGTTGGCGAGATCGTCCTCGTGTTCCGGCGCTTCCACAATTACCTCGTGCGCGCCCAAGCCGCTCATGGCCTGGAACATCCCGTCCCACCAGGAGAGCGGTTTTTCCTCTATGCGCACGGCAGGAAATTTATTCGGGACGACCCGTACCCACCAGCCGGGCTGGTTCGGTTGCGAACCGGGGCGGCGAAAAGCAAGTATTTCGGGAGGCGTCTCCTGCTCGTGGCCGGGACAGAGGGGGCACCGCTGCTGGAACTTCTCATCCACCGGGCATTTGTAGTCGGTCGGCCGCTTGGCTCGTTCGGTGGCAATCACCACCCACCTGTCAACAACCGGGTCCTTTCGCCACTCCGACATGCACCTGCCTCCTTTGCCGCCCGCGACAACGCTCTCTACAGGAGGGTACGCCGGATGACAAGTTTTTATGCGAACAGAGGAAAAGGTCAATTCAAAGCGAATAATGGGCATTATGGTAGGAAAATGCAAGGGGGTGGGCTCCTATGGCGAAAGAGGTCGTGCAGATAAAGGGTACGCGCAACGGTCTCTTGATTTGCCTCTACCCGCACGCCGATTTTGAAGAAATAAAGGACAGTTTACGGCAAAAGATGGAGAGCGCCCGGGGGTTTTTCAAGGGGGCTCGTGTTGCACTTCATCCGGGCCGCAAACCGATTTCGGCCGGCCAGCGAAGAGAACTCGAGGAACTGCTTACCAGTTACGGCCTGGTTCCTGTAGAGCCGCAACCGCCGGCCCCCGCTCGTTTACCGGGCGAGCCCGCCCGGCTTGTACGCCACAGCCTGCGCTCCGGGCAGCAGGTGAAAGACGCGGGTCATGTGGTCATCCTGGGGGACGTAAAGGCGGGTGCGGAGGTGACGGCGGGAGGCAGCATACTGGTTCTGGGTAGATGTCTTGGCACCGTCCGGGCCGGTGCCAACGGCAAGCGGGACGCCAAGATTATCGCCTGCTTACTGGCACCTGCCTTGCTGGCCATTGCCGGCGTGGAGCATCACGGACCGGCACTGCCTGTGGACGGGAAGAGTCTCCAGGTGGCCCAACTGGAGAAAGACCGTATTGTTTTTAAAAATCTGCGGGCAACTTAATCCATAATGCCAAGGTATTGAGCGAACAGCAGCCCCACGATCGATTTGGCGTCGCAGATTTCGCCCTTCCGCACCTTCGCAAGCGCTTTTGGCCAGGGGAGCAGCTCGACCTCCACGAATTCATCCGTGTCCGGCGTTTGCCGCCCCGGCTTGAGGCTCGTGGCGAGAAAAAGGTGCATTTTCTCGCTTGTGAACCCGGGTGTGGAGTAAAAAGTCAGTAACTTTTCCCACTTTGCCGCCTCGTAGCCGGTCTCTTCCCGCAGCTCGCGGCGGGCGCACGCCAGAGGATCTTCGCCTTCCTCCACTTTTCCGGCGGGTATTTCGAGGAGCGGCCGGCCCACCGGATACCGGTACTGGCGGACCATAATCACCTCGCCCGCCTCCGTCACCGCGAGGATGGCAACCGCGCCGGCGTATTCCACCACTTCCCTGGTGCCTTCTCTTCCGTCCGGCATGACGACCGTGTCAACCCGCACGTTCAAAATCTTGCCCCGGAAGACGTAACGCGACGCTACCCTTTTTTCGACACTTTCCAATTCCCTCACCTTCCAGGTTACTTCTCGGCGGCCACGGCACGAAAGGCACGGCGCGCGGCCTCGATCGTGTAACAAATTTCCTCTTCACCGTGCGCCAGCGAGACAAAAGCGGCCTCAAATTGGGACGGTGCCAGGTAGACCCCTTCGTCAAGCAGGGCCTTGAAAAATACCGCATACTTGCCTGTGTCGGACCTTGTGGCCGCAGCGTAATCGTTAACCGGACCGGCCGTAAAGAACGAGCAGAGCATAGACCCCACCCTGTTCAGGCAGACCTCGACCCCGGCCTCCTCCGCCGCTCCGGCCAGGCCGTCCGCCAGAAGCGCGGCGCGCCGCTCCAGTGTTTCGTACGTACCCGGCTTCTGTAATTCCTTTATGGTAGCTATGCCGGCGGCCACGGCCAGCGGGTTTCCCGCCAGCGTCCCGGCCTGGTATACCGGCCCCGACGGGGCCACCATCTCCATAACCTCCCTGCGCCCGCCGTAGGCCCCCACCGGTAAGCCGCCGCCGATTATCTTGCCCAAGCAGGTGAGATCCGGCGTAACGCCGTACATCCCCTGCGCGCCGCCGTAAGCCACCCTGAAACCCGTGATCACTTCGTCGAAGATCAGAAGGCTGCCGTGGTCTTTTGTTAACTCCCGCAAACCCTCAAGAAAACCAGGTGCGGGAGGAACCACGCCCATGTTGCCGGCCACGGGCTCCACGATTACGGCCGCGATCTCTTTCCCCTCCCGTGCAAAAACCGCCTCAACGGCCGCGAGGTCGTTGTACGGAACAACGATCGTTTCCCCGGCCACCGCCGGGGAAATCCCCGGGCTGGTGGGAACGCCGAAGGTGAGCGCCCCGGAACCGGCTTTAACCAGCAGGGCGTCGACGTGTCCGTGGTAGCACCCTTCGAATTTTATCACCTTGCTGCGCTCCGTGTAGGCTCGGGCCAGGCGCAGCGCGCTCATGGTGGCTTCCGTCCCCGAGTTCACCAGCCTTACCATTTCCACCCCGGGTAGGGCTTCAACCAGCAGGCACGCCAGTTCGGTCTCCCTGGTCGTAGCCGTGCCGAAGCTCGTGCCGCTCTCCGCCGCCTCGCGCACCGCCTCGACCACCGCCGGGTGGGCATGGCCGAGA
>DMDP01000023.1 GCA_003445475.1 Peptococcaceae bacterium
GAGAGCCAGGCGTCCTGCCTCGCGAATTCCACCACAACGGGCGGAACTGTGAGGATGGCCGTAGGTAAAACCATGCTCAGCATCAACATGACGGCCTGTTTACTGTCAATTTTGCCCTGTTCAGACATATGATGCCCTCCCTTATCTCTCTGGCCGGGTTTCCGGAGCCGTTGGTTTCAGCCCCTGTTCCTGCCTTTTCTGCTCCTCCCTGGCGATCAGCCGCGGACGGGTAAACATAGCCCACCAGGGCGCCCGGAAGACCGCGTCCTTCAGGTCGACGCCGGTGGTGGGAACCACCGGGGACAGATAAGGAACGCCGAAGGAGCGCAGCGTGCAAAGGTGGATGCCCATTATCGCCATCCCGATGATCAACCCGAACAGGCCAAGGGTGGCCGACAGGACCATGAGGGTGAACCGCAGCAGGCGAAAGGCTATACTGAAGGAGTAAGTAAAAGTAAAGGAGGCGATGCCGGTCAGGGCCACCACGATGACGGTGGCGGCGGCCACCAGGCCGGCGCGCACGGCGGCTTCGCCGATAACCAGGGCGCCGACGATGCTTACCGCTTGGCCCAGGGGCCGCGGCAGGCGGAGCCCGGCCTCCCTTAAGATTTCGAAACTGAGTTCCATGAGCAGTACCTCAACGAACACCGGAAAGGGGACGGCCTCGTGCTGGGCGGCAATACTCAGCAAAAGCGGGGTCGGGAGGAGTTCATGGTGGAAGCTGAGCACGGCAATGTACAGAGACGGCAGGGTAAGCGATATGATCATGGAAAGAAACCGAAGGGCCCGCACGGCCGAGGCGAACAGGAACCGCTCGTAATAGTCCTCGGGAACCTGGAGATACTCGACGAACAGGTTGGGTACGGTCAGGACGAAAGGGGTGCCGTCCACCAGGATGGCAACGCGCCCTTCCAGCAACATTGCCGCCACCCGGTCCGGCCTCTCGGTGTGGTTAACCGTGGGAAAAGGACTCCACGGGTTATCCTCGATCAGTTCCTCGACGTAGCCGCTTTCCAGGACGGCGTCAACCCTGATGCGTTCCAGCCGACTTTTGACTTCCGTCACCAGCTTTGCGTTGACGATGCCTTCGATATAAGCTATGGCGATGTCGGTAGCAGTAACCTCGCCCAGGCGCAGGGTCTCGATTTTGAGATGGGGGCTTTTTATTCTCCGCCGGATGAGTGATGTATTGACCCGCAAGGATTCCACAAAGGAGTCCCGCGCACCCCGGACCGCCGACTCTGTTTCCGGCTCACTTATGGAACGTGCTTCCCAGCCCCTGGCCCTGTTAATGATGGCGGTGGCGTGTCCGTCTACCAGCAGAACGGTATCCCCTGACAAAATGGCGTGAATGACATCCTTTAGCTTACCGGTTTCCTTGATCTGGTGGATGCACAGGCCTCGCCGTTTGATGAATTCCAGGGCGTGGGCTTTGGTGATCTCCTGGCCGGGCACGGCCATCGGCACTTCCAGGGCCAGCGCCCGCATGATCTGCTCGCCGACCTGGTTTTTGTCCGTCAGGCCGTCCATATAGACCAGGGCTACCCTGATCTGCTCGTTCTGGGCAAAAACAAACTCCCGGTAAACGACGTCGCTGCATTTATCCAGGACGGTCTTGATTTGCCGGAGGTTGGTTTCCAGGTTGGCGCTCAAAACCTGGTCCTTCCAGGTCGCACCCGCAAGGCCGCCCTCATTGGGCCGGTTCGTCGGGTGTTTACCCCGGCGTTTTCCTTTACGCCGGCCCAAAAGCTTGGCTTTAAGCGGCTTGATAAACCTAACCATATACACCTTCTTTAACTATTATTAGGGTAATTGTTTCCTGATAGTATTTTTGCTAATTTGGCGACCTTATACCATGGCCCAATTGCCATGTTTTCTCACACGGCCTCCAGGGTAACACTGTTCACTCGACTGCTCTCGAGGGCAGCACTCTCAACTTGAACCTCTCGCACAGCCGTTGGTACGTCCTTTGGCCTGGGGTGAGCGGGCGGGGACAGACCAAGAGCCAAGTCGCACTTGACAGGCAATATTTGCTCCATTAAAATTACCTATGTGACTTTACCGCCTGCGATAAAGTGCTTCGGAAGCGGCCGCACGGGAGGTAGCAGGATGAAAACCTTTATGGCCAAAGAAGGCGAAGTCGAACGCAAATGGTACGTGGTTGACGCGGCGGGCAAGACCCTGGGGCGGCTTGCCGCCGAGGTGGCGCGCATCCTGCGGGGCAAGCACAAGCCGATTTTTACGCCGCACGTGGATACAGGCGACCACGTTATCGTCATTAACGCGGAGAAAGTCGTCCTCACCGGGAAAAAGCTGCGGCAGAAGATATGGTACCGTCATTCGGGTTATCCCGGGGGTTTGAAGGCCATCAATTACGCCACCCTCTTGAAGACCAGGCCCGAACAGGCCGTGAAAAAGGCGATCGTCGGCATGTTGCCGCACAACAGGTTGGGGGCGCGGATGGCCAAAAAGCTCCGCGTGTACAGGGGCCCCGATCACCCGCACGCGGCCCAGAAGCCGGAAGTCTGGCAGGGGTAAGGAGGTGTGGTGGTGGCAGCACAAGTACAGTTTTACGGCACCGGGCGGCGGAAGAACGCCATCGCCCGCGTGTTTGTTATACCAGGGCGCGGCGAAATAAAGGTTAACGGCAAAAACGGCGCGGATTATTTCAAACGGCGCACTCTCCAGGTGCAGGTGAACCAGCCGTTTGATGTCACCGGCACCACCGGCAAGTTCGACGTCATTGCCCGGGTTAGTGGCGGCGGTCTCAGCGGGCAGGCCGGGGCGGTCCGCCTGGGTATCGCCCGGGCGCTCGTACAGGCCGACCCGAACCTTCGCCCGGTATTGAAGAAAGCCGGTTTTCTGACCCGCGATCCGCGCATGAAGGAACGCAGAAAGTACGGCTTAAAGAAGGCGCGGCGGGCGCCGCAATACTCCAAGCGCTAAGAAACATAATCCCCTTCCTGTCTGCATATACCTCCTTAGAGGACGGACAGGAAGGGGGTTATTTTTTGCCCTGGATCGGTTGCTTCCGCCTCCGTGCGTTGCATCTGTTATTCCTGGCCGTCTTGGGCGCAAGCCTGGTTGGCTTGTGGCAACTTGCCGTAATGTTGAGCGTGCGGCTGGAGGAGCGGACGATTGAGGCCCTGTCCTGGCTGCTGACCGGCAAGATCATTGTCGTGGATCCCGGGCACGGCGGCACCGATCCGGGCGTGGTGGGTCCAAGCGGGGTACCCGAAAAAGAGATCGTGCTGGCCGTGGCGAAGCGCCTGCGCGACCTCCTGGAGCAGGGTGGCGCCAGGGTGATCATGACGCGGGAAAAGGACAGGGGCCTGGACGACAGCAAGCGCGGCGACCTTGCGGCGCGCGTGGACCTGGCCAACAAGTCGGGGGCCGACATTTTTGTCAGCATCCACGCCAACAGTTTTCCCGAGCCGGATGAGGACGGCGCACAGACCTTTTCCCAGCCGGGGTGCGTCGAGTCCCGCAAGCTGGCCCACGCCATCCAGGCCGAGATCGTGCGGTTGCTGCGGAACACGGTCCGGGTGCCCAAGGAAGTCGACTATTTCCTTAACCGGCAGACAAAGATGCCTTCGTGCATCGTGGAGGTAGGTTTTGTTACCTGTCCGCGGGAGGAGCGGTTGCTGCTGGACCCGGCGTACCAGAGCCAGATGGCGTTCGCCATCTATGCCGGCATTGTAAAGTACTTTGCCGAGCGGGCTACGCCCACGAGCAACTGGATTGACGACAAAATTATCGAAACGTTTGAGAAAAGCGCTCCGCCGCGGCTGAAGGCACCGTAATCCTCTATATTGATGTTCCTCTCAGGGGGCGTTCCCATTTAAGAGCATCAACAACCACGCTTGATTCCTCGGGGTCCAGGGCGGCTTTTACGTTGCGAAGGGGTGCCGTAAACTCCGTGCTCCTCGCGCCCACCTGGACGACCACCCCGGGGTGCGCCTTTTCTATCTCGACCTTTCCCCTGGCGCCTGTCCGGAGTGTTGTCCGTATGCCCATCTCCGAACCCGCCTCGCCGACGATGATTCCCTTTTTCCCGTGGGCCTCGCCCCCGCGGAAAACGCCGGTTACCCGGATGGTCCCGCCCGCGTGGATGCTGACCCCGTAGCATCCCTGCCCGGTGACGACCACATCGCCTGCCGCTTCGAGGGTTGAGTTTACCGCGTAGGGGGCGGAGATATTGGCCCGGACCCC
>DMDP01000192.1 GCA_003445475.1 Peptococcaceae bacterium
CGCGCGCAGGGCGTCTTCCAGGGCGTCGAGGTCGCCGAAAGGCACAGGGGTACAGCCGGGCAGCAGGGGACCGAAAGGTTCCTGGTATTTGGGGCGCCCGGTTACCGATAGGGCGCCCATGGTCTTGCCGTGGAAGGAACCCGTGCAGTAGACGATCCTGGTACGGCCCGTGGCGATGCGGGCCAACTTCAGGGCGCCTTCCACCGCCTCGGCGCCGCTGTTGCCGAAAAACACGCGCTTCAACGGCCCGGGTGTCAGCTGGGCCAGGTTATGGGCCAGAACGCCCGTTAGGGGGTTCAGGGCTGCCTGCAGCAGGTTTGGGGCTTGTTGCACCCGCGCGACCGCCTCTAGAATGTGGGGATGGTTGTGGCCGGTGTTGAGTGCGCCGTAACCACCGAGGAAGTCCAGATATGTCCGCCCGTCGGCGTCCCATACGTAAATCCCTTGGGCGCGGGTGAAGCGGCGGTCGAAGTTTAAAAGACCCAACATGCTTACCAGGCCGGCATTTAGGTAGTCTTTATGGAGTTCCCTTATCTCGTCGCGCCCCATCTGCAGCGCGTCGTCCACCGTGAGGAAATGCACGCCTGCGTCCCTTCCTTCCGTTTTTTGTTAGATGTATTCTACACCGCTCATACTGAATTGCCAAGACGGCGTTTTTCTTGACATCGGCGGCGGGCTTGATTAGAATCTTCCTGTAAAGTATTCCCCCTTGATAGTTAACGAAGACCATGCTGGAAAGGTTTGCCCGGGTAAATCTGTTATACGATTTTTATGGCCCCCTCCTCACCGAGCGCCAGCGGCGCTTCATGGAACTCCATTACCAGCAGGACCTTTCCCTGGGCGAAATCGCCGCCACGTCCGGCGTCACCAGGCAGGCGGTTTACGACACGCTGCGGCGCGCCGAGGCGGCGCTGGAGGAGTACGAGGAGAAACTCGGTCTTGTGCAACGGTTTACAGCGCTGAGGGAAAGAATCGAGACTGCGATGCGGCTCGTAGACGGTATCCCGGGCTGCGGTGAGGCGGTGGCGGAACTGATGAGAATCGGCAGCAGCATCTTGGGCGAAGAACAGGCCGTCCCTGGGAAGGGAGGTAGAATTGCGTGTTCGGTAGTCTCACCGAACGGTTGCAGGAAACGTTTCAAAAGCTGAGAAGCAAGGGAAAGCTGAGTGAAGAGGATGTTAACGCGGCCCTGCGTGAGGTGCGGCTGGCGCTCCTCGAGGCCGACGTCAACTTCAAGGTCGTGAAGGACTTTGTCGCCGGCGTGCGCCAGCGTGCTGTCGGGCAAGAGGTTCTTGAGAGCCTCACCCCGGCACAGCAGGTGGTAAAGATTGTGCGCGACGAACTCGCGGTACTCATGGGCGGGGTAAACGCCCGTCTGAATCTGGCGCCGAAGCCGCCCACCGTTATTATGCTGGTAGGCCTGCAGGGCTCGGGCAAAACCACTACGGCGGCGAAGCTGGCCAACTACCTTAAAAAACAGGGCCGGCGGCCCCTCCTGGTGGCGGCTGACGTTTACCGTCCGGCCGCGGTGGAGCAGTTGCGGGTTCTCGGAGAGCGCCTTGAGGTCGGCGTCTTTCACATGGGCGGCGCCGACCCGGTTACCATTGCCAGGGGAGCGGTGGCGCACGCCACGGGTGCGGGACACGACGTGGTTATTTTGGACACGGCGGGTCGGCTGCATATCGACGAGGCCATGATGAAGGAACTCGAGCGCCTGCGGGACGCCGTGCACCCCCACGAAGTCCTCCTGGTGGTCGACGCCATGACGGGACAGGACGCCGTACGGGTTGCCGAGACCTTTCACACCCGTATAGGCCTTGACGGGGTCATCCTTACCAAGCTCGACGGTGACACCCGCGGTGGCGCGGCTCTCTCTGTGAGGGCGGTAACGGGGTGTCCGATCAAGTTTGCGGGCGTAGGAGAAAAACTCGACGCTCTTGAACCGTTTCATCCCGACCGGATGGCCGACCGCATTCTGGGCATGGGCGACATCCTCAGTCTTATTGAGAAAGCCCAGGCGACCCTGGACGCAGAAAAATCGGCCGCGTTGCAAAAGAAGATAAGGAGGGCCGAGTTCGACCTGGAGGATTTCCGGGAGCAAATACGTCAGTTCAAGAAAATGGGGCCGCTCGACGAAATCCTGGGGATGCTTCCCGGCTTCGGCAATCTGAAGAAGCTCAAGCGGGAGCTCGCGCTCGACGAAAAGGAACTGGTTGTGGTGGAGGCCGTTATCAATTCCATGACCCTGGAAGAACGGCGCCGGCCCGAAATAATCAACGGCAGCCGGCGTCGGCGTATCGCGCGTGGCAGCGGGACGACGGTTCAAGACGTAAATCGGCTGCTTAAACAGTTTGAGCAGACCCGAAAAATGATTAAACAGCTTAGCGAGTGGGAAAAGAGCCCCAAAAAAGGTAAACTCAAGAAACTGCCGCGGTTTCCTTTTTGAAAGGAGGTGAAAAAGCATGGCGGTTAAGATACGGCTGAAGCGCATGGGGGCTAAAGGCGACCCTTTCTACCGCATCGTGGTAGCCGATGCCCGCTCGCCGCGCGATGGGCGCTTTATCGAGGAAATAGGTTATTACGATCCTCTCCGGGAGCCGCCGGAGATCAAGATCGACGAGGCCAAGGCGCGTATCTGGATGCAGAAAGGTGCCAGGCTTACGGAAACGGCACGGGCGCTTTTTAAGCGCGCCGGCGTTCTTGCACGCCTGACCGCTGAGCGTGTGCAGGAAAGGGGTTAGAGCATGAAACAGCTGGTTGAGCTCCTGGCCAGGTCGCTGGTAGACCGGCCGGAAGAGGTTAGGGTAAACTTGCTGGAACAGGACCGGCGGCTGGTAATTGAATTGAAGGTGGCTCCCGAGGATATGGGCAAGGTGATCGGTAAGCAAGGACGCGTAGCCAAGGCCATACGGGCCGTGGTCAAGGCCGCGGCTGCGAGGCGGCGCAAGAAGGTAACGCTGGAGATTGTCTGAGGCGAGCCGGATAGGGGTGGGACAGGCCGGTGGAGAGCGTAACCATCACGCGCCCGGTGATCATTAAGGTGCGGGTCACCGAAGGGTTCAAACGGGCTCTCATTGAACAACTCGAGGCGCACCTCCGCAACACCGAGAGGGAGGTCGAGCGCCTGGACTTTGAGCTCAAGCGCGCCCGGGCGGGGGGCGCTCGCCTGGCGCAGGTGGAAAAACGCCTGCAGGACGAGCGCGATCGGCGCATCGAACTCCGGCGCGGCCTGCTTGCGCAGTTGCGCGCGGCGAAAGAACTTAAGGAAGGCGACGAGGTCGTGCGGGGGCGTGCCGAAAGCCTGATCGAGGTGCGCGCCGGTGACGACTGGCACCGCCTGCTGCCCGTTGAAATCCTGGTTGTAGAGGGCCGCATCGTGGCCATCCGCGAGGCAGCGGAGGGAGAAATAGCGTGGCAGAAGAGTTGATTACGGTGGGGGAAATTGTCAACGCGCACGGTGTAACGGGCGCGGTGCGCGTGTTGCCGTGCACGGACTTTCCGGAGCGTTTCGCATCCATGCACGAGGCCAGAGTGCGCCTGAAAGACACGCAGCGCGTTTTCACTATTGAGAGAACGTTCCCCCACAAGCGGTTCATAATAATGAAGTTCCGGGAAGTAAACGATATGAACGCGGCTCTGGCCTTGAAAGGCGGCCTGATTCAGGTGGCCCGCAACGAACTGATGGCGCTTCCACCGGGCCATTACTATATTTTCGATATCGTGGGTCTGGAGGTCTTCACCATTGCAGGGGAGCGACTGGGCGTGGTCAGCCGAGTACTGCGTACCGGCGCCAACGACGTCTATGTGGTGCGAGGGGACGACGAAGAATTGTATCTGCCCGCCCTCAAATCGGTGGTGCGGGCGATCGACCTCGAAGCGCGCAGGATGGTCGTGGTTTTGCCGGAGGGGTTACGATGACGATTTCCTTTGACATTTTGACGCTGTTCCCCGAGATGTTTGCCGGCCCTTTGACCTCCAGCATCATCAAAAAGGCGCGGGAACGCGGACTGATTGAGATAAACCTGGTCAATATCAGGGATTTTTCCCGCACCAGGCATCGGACCGTTGACGACGCGCCGTTCGGCGGCGGCGGCGGCATGGTTATGGAGCCCGGACCCATATTCGAGGCGGTGGACTTCGTGCGGCGCCGGCACGGTGGGGCGGGCCCCGTCATTCTCCTTGATCCTCAAGGAGAGCGCTTCACCCAGGAAATGGCGCGCCAACTGGCGCGGGAAAAGCATCTTGTGCTGATCTGCGGGCATTATGAAGGCGTTGACGAAAGGGTCCGGGAATACCTGGTCACGCGCGAGATCTCCATAGGGGACTACGTGCTTACCGGCGGGGAACTGCCGGCCATGGTGATCGTGGACGCGGTAGCCCGCCTTGTACCGGGAGTGCTGGGTGAAGCGGAGGCCGCCGAAGACGATTCCTTCGCGCGCGGGTTGCTGGAATATCCCCAGTACACCCGGCCGCGTACTTACCGCGGCTTCGGAGTGCCGGAGGTGCTGCTCAGCGGCCATCACGGGGAAGTCGAGCGCTGGCGACGCCAGGAGGCGCTGTTGCGTACCCTGGTGCGCCGCCCGGATTTACTGGCGAGCAGGGAGCTTGAGGCCTGGGAGCGGGAACTTCTGCAGGCGGTCGGTGAACAGATTAACAGATTGCTTGCTGGTGCAAGGAAAGATGTGGTACAATAACGCCTGGTGTTATCAAGGTGCTAAGGAGGATGCCGGAAGATGAACCTCATCAAAGCCGTAGAAGAGGAGCAGAAGAAGGACAATATCCCGGAGTTCCGGCCGGGAGATACCGTACGCGTACACGTTAAAGTTGTCGAAGGCGGCCGTGAAAGAATCCAGCCGTTCGAAGGAGTGGTGATCAGGCGGCGGGGCGGTGGTCTGAGGGAAACCTTTACCGTACGCCGCGTTTCTTACGGGGTAGGGGTGGAACGTACCTTCCCGCTCCATTCGCCGCGCGTGGCCCGCATCGATGTGGTGCGGCACGGACGCGTGCGGAGAGCGCGCCTCTACTACCTGAGGGGGCTACGCGGTAAGGCGGCGCGCATCCAGGAAAGACGCTAACCGGGGGGCACAAGCGTGGCGGTTCCGGCCAACCGCGCGCGAGGTGCGATTCTGAGAGAAGTCTTGGAATCACTGGTTATTGCCCTCGCCCTTGCGGTTATTATTAGGGTTTTCGTCTTTGAGCCTTTCTATATACCCTCCGGTTCTATGGAACCAACCCTGCTTACAGGGGATCGCATTATCGTTTCGAAGCTTTCTCACCGTATCGGCACACCCGGGCGTGGCGACATCATCGTTTTTAAGTATCCCAGGGACCCGGACCGCGTTTTCGTGAAGCGGGTCATCGGCCTGCCGGGTGAGACGGTAGCCCTTAGGGAGAGCAAGCTTTACATTAACGGGCGGCACATACCCGAACCTTACCTGCCTGAGGGGCTTAGATTTCCTGACTTTGGGCCGGTTCGGGTGCCGGCGGGACACCTGTTCATGCTGGGCGATAACCGGAACAGCTCCGACGACAGCCGCGTATGGGGTTTTCTGGACGAGCGTTTGATAATCGGTAAGGCGGTGGCCATCTACTGGCCGCCGCATCGCATCCGCGTCATACGCCACGGCTGACAATCAGGTGATGGCGGCAGGCCGGTGATAACTTGTCTGTTCACTGGTACCCCGGGCATATGCGGAAGGCGCGGCGGACCATAAGGGAGCACCTGCGGGCGTGTGACGTGGTCCTCGAGGTGCTGGACGCGCGCATCCCCTATACAAGCCGTAACCCCGACCTTAACGCCCTTCTTGGCAGCAAACCGCGGGTCGTCGTTTTGAACAAGGAAGACCTTGCCGACCGGGTTGCCACCAGCCGGTGGGTGAGAATCCTGGAAGCGGGAGGACACCCTGCGGTGCCTGTGTGCGCCCTGGACGGTACAGGCATAGGGGAGCTGGTTCGCAAGGTGCGCCGGGTGCTGGAGGTTGCCGGCAGCGTTGCGGCGGGGCGTACGCCTCGAGCCATGGTCGTCGGTATACCGAACGTGGGTAAATCGGCGCTGATCAACGCCCTGACGGGAAGGCGCGTGGCGGCGACCGGGTGTCGGCCCGGTATCACCCGCGGCAAGCAGTGGATAAGGGTGGGACCGTATTTCGAGTTGCTGGACACTCCGGGCATCCTGTGGCCGCGGCTGGGTGACGCCGAAGTAGGGTTTAAGCTGGCGGCGGTAGGCGCGGTTAAAGAAGAGGTACTGCCGGTCAGGGAGGCGGCCCTCTGGCTTGTGGAGTGGCTGCGCCGATATCACCCGGTAAGCCTCGAGGCGCGCTACGGGGCGGCGCATCTCTCTGGGGCCGAAATGCTGCAACACATTGCACACCGCCGCGGGTTCTTGTTGCCCGGAGGGCGGCCTGATGAAGACAGAGCGGCCCGGGCCGTTTTGAAAGATTTTCGCGAAGGGCAGCTCGGTTTGGTCACCCTGGATCTACCGGACGCGTTTGGGGAGTAGAGGCGAGATGCGTGATGCGGAAGAAGCGAGGCTGAGCGGGCTCTGGCAGCACGAACGCAAACTCGCGGCCAGGGGGTATACGCTGGTCTGCGGGGTGGACGAAGCGGGACGCGGCCCGCTCGCGGGGCCGGTGGTGGCGGCCGCGGTCATCCTGCGCGACTGCCGGCGGCTTGAAGGCCTCAACGATTCCAAACGCTTGACGCCGCGCCAGCGCGAGCAAAG
>DMDP01000077.1 GCA_003445475.1 Peptococcaceae bacterium
CGCTGCTGCCAGCAACGCTGCGGCGTCCGCACCACCGATGCCGCCGCACGCAGCGGCGACGGCGGCCCGCAAGTGCACGTCCCGCGCTGCCTCGTACGTCCGGCGCAGGGTGTCTACCGCCGGGGCGGCCGCGGCGCCAAGCCGGCCCAGCAGCGTGGCGGCGCGCACCCGCGTCTCGGGCTCGGGATGGCCGAGCGCCCAGATAAGCTTTGCTAAATAGTCTTCGCCGGAACAGGCGGCCAGCGAGGTACCGCAGTGCCGGCAGGTCGCTACTTCTTCAGGGTTTTCTCCGTAACACACCGGGCAATACCTGACGATCATTGGGCCAAACTTTCGAGGGTCTCTCTCAGTTGCGCCAGTTTTTCCCGCTCCCGGGCATAGGCGGCGACGGCCTGCTCCTGCTCCGCGGCGCCGGCCTTTTTCTCCTCCAGCGCCTTCTGCAAGGCCTTTTTCAGACCGAAGGCCACCCCATCCGCACGCAGCCGCAACTCACCTGCCACTGTCCGCACCCTCTCTTTCAAACTGTCCACCAGGTCGGCCCGCACCCGCCCGCAATTGCGACTGAGAAGCTCGGCGAGGGTCGCCCTGGTCTTAGTCATAATATGTTTCTTGAGCAGAGCCTTCGGCAGAAGCGAGGTAACCGTTAACTCTTCAAAAGACGGGATGAACGTCGGGTGCTCGTAGAAATGGAAGTAGAAGTAGCGGTCGCCGAGAACATAGTCTTTGTATCCCGTCTTATGCACCGTCACCTGGAAAATCTCCGCCGAGGCGTCCATCAGGCGATCGACGATGTCCTCAACGCGCCGGAAAAACCGCTGGGCCACCCGGGCAAGTTCCTGCCGCATCAGCTCTTTTTCCTGCTCCCTCTGTTCTTCCAGCACGCCCAGGATAATCTCTTTGATGTAATCCTGCGCCAGGCGTGCGGTTTCCTTCACCGAGCACTCGGCGAAAGTCTTCTCAATGAATTGTTCAAGCTGTCCCGCCAGTTGGGGAAAGACACGCTGCTCAAAGGCGGCCATATCCTCGGCCACCCGTTCCGCAAGTTTATCGACCTCGCGGTAAAGGAGGTATATGCCGTCCTCGCGCTCCTGCTCCAGGCGGCCGAGCTCCGCCTCGAAGGTGGCGATCTTTCTTTCCAGTTCCTCCGCGGAATCCTCCATGCCGCGCCGCCAGAGTTCGAGCCCCAGTTCGAGTTCGTTCAGGATCCGCAACGCCCGCGACGCCGTAGCCGAGATGATCAGGCCGGCCTTCTCACGTGTAATTAAATCGTTAAGCAGCTTTTCCAGTTCCGCCATCCGGCTGGCCGCCAGTTTGCCGGGGTCGTTCTGCAGCCGTCCCTCCAGGGCCAGGCGCGCGGACAGGGGCAGCAGGACAATCTCCTGCCCCTTCAGGTGCTTTTGCAGCGTCTCCCGGGTGAAAGCAAGTGCCTCCGCCAAGTCCGCCGCGCCGGCGATGTCGATTTTATTCAGGACAAAGATCACCTTGTTTACATAGCTGCGGATCTGGTGTAAGTATTCCAGTTCTCCCTTGCCCAGCGGCGCGTCAATCGAGATGATGAAAACCACCGCGTCGGCCCGGGGCAGGTATGCGTGGGCGACCCTGGTATGTTCCGCGTAAACCGATCCGACACCGGGAGTGTCGACTAAAATGACACCCTCGCTCAAAAGAGGCGCAGGATAGGCAACCTCCACCTCCCTGACCTTTTTGGCATTCCCGGGGTTTTCTTTGGCCGAAACGTAAAGCACGATGTCATCCACGGGCACCTCTTCCGCGTGCCCGTCCTGGAAGACGACCCGGGCCTGCGGGTTTTCGCCGTGGTGAATGACCGTGGGGATTGCCGTGAGCGGGATGATGGCCGTGGGCAACAGTTGCGCGCCAACCAGGGCATTGATAAATGTAGACTTTCCCCGCTTGAATTCGCCCATGACTACCAGGGTAAAGGTCTCCCCCGCCAGGCGCGCCAGGCTTTCCGCCAGCAATTCCACCGCATAACGATTCTCTTTGTCCCTGGCAACCTCGACAAGTTCCTGGACCGCACCGGTTAAGGCCGTCTTCTGATGCTTGAATTGCTCCAGCACGCGCCGATCACCTCTACGTGCAAAATCAAAAACCCCTACCTTAACCGGAGGCAAAAGGCCCGAGGTTGGAAGCCGGCGTTAGTCCGTCTTCCGACCTCTTGCCTCTGTTCAGGTAGGGGTTATCAACCGCTCGCGCGGTAGTTCAGGCGAACCCCATCGCCTGTGGAACCCGTCTAACGGACTATGGTGGCAACCAGCGGGATGATGAGCAGGGCCACGATGTTGACGATCTTGATCATCGGGTTGATAGCCGGACCCGCGGTGTCCTTCAGCGGGTCACCGACGGTGTCGCCCGTGACCGCCGCTGCGTGGGCCGGCGTACCCTTGCCGCCGTACATGCCTTCCTCGATGTACTTCTTGGCGTTGTCCCAGGCGCCGCCGCCCGACGTCTGGAAGATCGCCAGGAACAAACCGGTAATGATGGTGCCCATCAGCATGCCGCCGAGCGCCTCCCGGCCGAGCACCACGCCGACGATGATCGGCGCCAGCACCGGGATCAGGCCGGGCAGCACCATTTCCTTGAGCGCGCGCCGGGTCACGATGTCCACGCACCGCCCGTACTCGGGCTTCGCGGTGCCCTCCATGAGGCCCTTAATCTCGCGGAACTGCCGCCGCACCTCGTTGACCACCTCGTAGGCCGCGCGGCCCACGGCGCCGATGGCCAGCGACGAGAAGAGGAACGGCAACGCCGCACCGATAAAGAGACCGGCCAGGACCCACGGGTTAGCCACAGAGAAGTTCAGCTCGCCAGCAGGCACGTAGTCGATCAGGTGGTACGTGTAGTCGGCAAAGAGTACGATCGCGGCCAAACCTGCAGAACCGATGGCGTAGCCCTTGGTTACCGCCTTGGTGGTGTTGCCCACCGCGTCCAGCGGGTCGGTAATGTTGCGTATCTCCTCGGGCAGTTCGGCCATTTCCGCGATGCCGCCCGCATTGTCGGTAATCGGGCCGTAGGAGTCGATGGCCACGATAATGCCCGTCATGGAAAGCATCGCCATAGAAGCGATGGCGATGGCGTAAAGCCCTCCCTCGCCGCCGCCGCCGATCAGGTACGAAACCACGATGCCGGCGATAATTACGATGGCAGGCAGCACGGTGGCCTCCATAGCCACGGAAAGACCGGTGATGATATTGGTGGCGTGCCCGGACTGGGAAGCGTAGGAGATCGACTTAACCGGCCGGAAGGCCTTGGAGGTGTAATAGTCGGTGATGTACACGATAGCCACGGTGACAAGCACGCCCAGCAGGGCCGGCCAGAAGAACGTGCTCTCCCCGAGTAAACCGGTCGTCGCAAAGTAGAAACCGATGAGGGCGAGAACCGCGGACGCCCAGAGGCCCTTGTAAAGGGCACCCATGATGTTCGTGCCGCCGCTCATCCGGACAAAGTACGAGCCGATGATGCTGGCGATAATCGCCACCGCACCAAGTATAACCGGGTAAATGATGTAAACAGGGTCGTCGAAAAGCAGGTGACCGAGAAGCATCGCGCCGACGGCGGTCACGGCGTAGGTCTCGAACAGGTCGGCCGCCATACCGGCGCAGTCACCCACGTTGTCACCCACGTTGTC
>DMDP01000125.1 GCA_003445475.1 Peptococcaceae bacterium
ATTGTCGAGTACCACGGCTCTATATGCGCCGCTCAACTGGTCAATCAGGCGCCGGAGGATGTTATTGGCATAACAGTAGCACCCCGGCCCCTCCGGTCCGCCCATGACTAGGAGGTCGACGTCTTCACCCTCCGCCAGCGCGCGGTGGATGCGCAGCGAAATGTAATCGTCTTTGGCCAGGCCGACGGGCAGACCTCCTCGGGTCACCTCGCCCAGAACATCCGCTACCGTGAGTTCAACGTCGAGGCCCAGGGCTTCCGCCAGATTGGCGTTGGGGTCGGCGTCAACGGCGAGAAGGGGCCTGTAACCCTTGCCCACCAGCCGGTTTATCGCCAGCGCCGCCAGGGTCGTTTTCCCGGAGCCGCCTTTTCCGGCCAAGGCCAACCGCAAGCGGTCAGCTCACCCCTTTTACCGAAGGAAAGAGATCCATATCCGTGTGCGGCAGAAAGAGGGCCGCCGTGAACTCCTCCATAAACCGGTTGTCCACGCTCAATTCCAGGTGCGTCATGCTTCGGGCCACCGCCGTCATCTCCCTGCGCGCCGTTTGCGAAAGCAACGCGGCCGCCGCTCCTTTCAGCGCGCTGTTGCCGGTAAAGTGGTAGCGCTCCGGTGGCAGGTCCGGAAGCATCCCGATACTTACGGCATCTTTAATGTTAATATGCTGGCCGAAACCACCGGCAAGGTAAATCTCCTTGACGCTGTCCAGCGCAAGGCCGAGGCTTCCCAGCATGGTTCTTATTCCGGCAAAGATGGCCGCCTTCGCCCGTAGAAGGTTCTCAATTTCGGCCTGGGACAGGGATATGGCTTTGCCGCTTGTCGTCTCGTTTTCCCAGGCGATAACGAATTCCGGGCCGTCTTCCCCCTCCCGGAACCGGGGTGTTTGAAGGTCTTTACGGAAGCGCCCGCTCCGGTCGACAACCCCAGCGTGGGCAAGGCCGGCCAGTACGCTTATCAGGCCCGAGCCGCAAATCCCGGAAGGGGGCCTGTCGCCGATGGTCCGGAAGAAAACCTCGTACCCGCCCGGCAGTACCGCCACCTCCTCGATGGCGCCCGGAACGGCCCGGACACCGGCCCGAATGCCCCCACCTTCAAACGCTGGTCCCGCGGAACAGGCACACGCCATCAGCCAGTCCCGGTTGCCCAGTACCATCTCGCCGTTCGTGCCGATATCCACAAAAAGGGTAATCCCTTCTTTGCGGTTCACCCCCGCGGCTACGATGCCGGCCGTTATGTCCCCGCCGACATAACTGGCCACGCCGGGCACAATGTATACCTTCGCCCGCGGGTTAACCGCCAGGCCCAGGTTCCTCGCCTGGAGGAGAGGCCAGCGATTTGCGGCAGGTGTATAGGGCTCCAACCGGATGTACGTTGGATCGACGCCAAGCAGCAGGTGCACCATTGTCGTGTTGCCGGCACAGGTCACGGCCCCCACGGCATCGGGCTCCACGCCTGCTTCGCCGAGTACCTGCCGTATCAACTCGTTGACCGTTTTGACCACCGCGTCCTGCAAGGTCCGGAGGCCGGCGGGCTGCTCGGTGGCGTAAATGATACGCGCGATCACATCTTCGCCGAAGGCCGCCTGGCGGTTGTAACTTCCCGCGGCGGCTGCACGCCGACAGGCCGCCAGATCCCAAAGCTCTACCGCTACTGTGGTGGTGCCAACGTCTATCGCGAGGCCGTACGGTGCCGCCGCCTCGGCGCAGGCAACGTCCACTACCTCCGCGGCCTCGCTCTCGTCGCCTATAACGTACCCAACAGATATGCGCCAGTTGCCGGTGCGCAGCACCGATGGCAGGGTCCGCAGCACGTCCAACGGCACCCTTGCGTCTCCGGGGAGATGTGCCTTGAGGCCGCGCAGGAGCCGGGACAGATCGTCGGCGGGATCTTCGAGCGACGGGGAAGGCAGTTGGAGCGATACCCGGCGGTAGAGCGGCCCGTCAGGGACGAAGGTTTCTGCCTCCTCTCCTAGGACCGCCGCGGCCCTGGCGGCCAGCAAAACGCGGTGCTCCTCCAGGCGCGAGGAGGGGGGGATCTCCACTTCGAGGTCGGCCGCAGGCTTCGCCTGGCACGCAGGAACGTGCAAGGGCGCGCCCACAGTCACATCGCCCACCCTAACCTTTCCCTCTTTTATCTCGACCTGACAACGTCCACACGTGCCGGCCCCACCGCAGGCACCCCGAAGCGTAATACCAGCCCGCGCGGCCAGGGTTACGAGGGTTTCTGTTCCGTCCGCGTTCACCTCAATCTCATCGGGCCGGAAGCGTACCCTGTAGGTCATGATGGCCGCCAGTGCTCCTTCAGGTAAGCGGGTATACCGCTTGACTCACGTGGCCCCACAAGAACTTCCCAGCGGCACAAATCCGCCAGTTTGCCGCTCAGAACGGCAATGCTGCCGGGAATGATCAGCCGGCGGTGCCGGACGAGCCCTGCAACCCCCGCAGACTCAAGCGCGGCGGCAATCTTTTCGGGCGTCAGCTTACCTGCCGCCCAGGCGGTCAGCACCGAGGTGCCGTCGGTATCCACCGCGAGGATGTAGGCAGGGACGCGTGCCGCCTCCACGTCACCGGCCACACAGAAATAGGTGAGCGAAAAGTTGGTGGTCACAAACACGGGTGCGTCCGGGCCGGGGTTGCCTACGGTGTAAAGTCCGGGCTCAACGGCCACGGGTCTTTGCGGATCGGTATAAATATTCAGGCGCCAGGTAACCAGGGCCAGCAGGTCGGCCGGATCCACGGTGTCGATAACCAGCACGGCCACATACTTCGCAATGCCGAGTGCCGCGAGCAGAACGTTTTGTATGGGATCGTCACCCGCGATGTGACAGAACGTCGGGTACCCAAAAAGACGGAACCGCTTCTGCACGGCCAGCCGGCGCACGTGCGTCTGGTCGGCAAGCAGCCCTCCAACATCCTGCGCACCCGTGTCCAGTAACAACTGCTTGTGCCCTGCCGCCGTAACTTCGGCGACAAGGGAGGCAAGCGCGTCCAGCCCGGGGGCGCGGACCACCAGGGGCGCAGCGTACCTTTGGGCCAGCGGTACAACATCCCGGTAGTTGTCAGGCGTAGCCGCCCAGACGAGCGGGCGCTTTTCGCCTGCGATCTCGAGTGCGGCTGCCAGGCTGGCGGCATTTTCGCTCATCAAGACCAGCGGCAGCGATGCGGCCGCGGCGACCCCTACTGCAGCCCGAAAAGTGCTTGCGTCGCCAGATAGGTTACGCACGGCAACTAGGTCCACGCCGCAGGTCTGCCCCACGCGTTCAAAAACCAGGTTCTTGATGGTTTCGACCCTTGCGGCCAGCGCCGGTGGTGCAAGAGTATCGTCCACGGTTATGCCGATGGCCGTTTGATGTTCGAACCGCTTTTCGTGCCGGAAAAGCACCGTTTCGTTGCCAACCTGTACCGTATTCTCTCCCACGCCGATCGTAATCAGGGCAATAGGCGGCGAAGCGGCGGCGCCGAGCACCTCGCGCGCCTCTTCGCTGGCGTGGGGACAGGCATCCAGCGATGCCTTCCCCGCGGCCAGTTGCATGGCAAAAGCCAGACACGTAGGCTGGCCGCAATCCCCGCAGTTTGTTCTGGGCAGCAGCTTATAGATCTCCAGACCTGTCAGCGCCATACCTCATCCCCTACAACAAAGGCTCGAGCGAAAGGGCCGGGTGGCCTTTTTCTTCAAGAAAAGGCAGGATGGCCTCCACCGTCACCCCAACGTCCTCGTCGGCAACCATGTCTATAAACTCCTCGGGAAGGGCCGCCGCGGAGGCCGCCCGTAACAGCGCGGGGCGCATCTGTTCCTTGAGGCTTTTGGGCATCCAGACCACCCTGGCCAGGCCACCCTCAGCCCTGATAAATTTGCGGGAAGTCAGATAACTCCTGGCTATACCCATAAATCCTGGCGTCTGGATCCCGCCGCCGATAGTTCCCGCCAGCGTGGAGAAGGTCATGCCGGAGGGCGTCATACCATTGTATTCCCGGTTCACCACGATAAACCCGTTGCATTCCGGCAGGACACCGACAATCGCCTCAAAGCAACCGCACGAAGTGTGCGGAGCGTCCATGATACTGTAGAAGCATACTCTTTCAACGGCCCCGTGGGAGTGCTCGCGGATAAACGCGTTGCACGCGGCCCACTCGCCCTTAACGGGGTCGATAAGTCCGCTCCGCGGCACGGGTCGGTTGCACCCGTGCGGGTTTATCTCGTACGCCGCACGGGCGTCAAGCCAGCTCACCGCGCCGCAAAGGCCCACGCGCTCCGGCAAAACAACGCACACGTGGGACGGAGCAAAAGTCTGGCAAAGCGTGCAGGCATAAAAGGTATCCACACTTTCGTCACTCAGGTTCTCGAGCCTCGCGTCGCGCGCGGCATAGCATGCCCGTGCCTCTTGCCGCAGCCTCAGTACGTCATCTTCGCGGGTATAAAGCGTAACCTGGACCCGGTCGATAATCCGGGCAAACTCGTCCTTCAGCATGGCGCAAAGAATCTCGCCCAGGTGCCGCAGCCGAAACCCTTTGGTGAACGCTTCCCTGCTGATCCTGACCCAGGTAAGATCGCGCTGCCCGATGTGCCAGACGCCCTGGGCATAGTTTATGTAATGGTGGACGCGGCGTTCCAGGACCGGCTCGAAGTCAACGTGCATCCCGCGCCCGTACACATCAACAACGATCCCCAGCGGCAGGCCCCCACCCTCCGGCAACGCGTCGATGTCGGGTCCCGCAACGATAACCCGTCCGTCGGTCACT
>DMDP01000083.1 GCA_003445475.1 Peptococcaceae bacterium
TTCTCAAGGAAGGGGAGTTGTTCCTCACAACGCTTCCCAACGGCGAAATACCCGACGGCAATATGGGCGGTCTCGGTCTTTATTACCGCGACACCAGGTATTTGAGCTGTCTTGAGCACTTTATGGCGGGAACCAAACCGGTTCTGCTCTCGTCAAGTACGCGTTCCAGCCATTTCAGCCAGATCGAGTTGACGAACATAGAATTTAAGACGGCCGGCGGCTGCGTTGTACCGTTGCAAAGCATTCACATGCGGCTCTTGCGCGTTTTGCAGGTATCCTTTTACCAGCGGGTGCGGCTGATAAACTACAATCTGTTTCCCGTGGAGCTTAGCCTCGGGGTGGCGCTCGGGGCCGACTACCGGGATATCTTCGAGGTGCGCGGTACGGAGCGCAAACACCGGGGTGAGATGCTCTTTCCGGTGAAACAAAAGAGTGGTTTTGCGCTGCGTTACCGGGGGCTGGACGGTGTTACCCGGGCGACGCTCTTCCTGTTCGAACCCAGGCCCGACCAGGTTAGGTTGGGAGAGGACAAGGTTTATGTTGAGTTCTCCCTTTTCCTTCCTCCGCAGCGGAAGGTTTATTTAACGTGGCGTGTCCTGCCCCTCCTGAATCCTGACGAGCAGCAGTTGACGGAAAAAGAAGATGGGGATCAGGTGCTTACCGCGCTGTTTACGGCCAGGGCTGTGGATCAGGCGAGGAGTTACCGCCAGTGGCAAAAGGAGTGCACCAAATTTCAATCGGATAACGAGATTTACAACCGCATCCTGGAGGTCGGCATAACAGATCTGCGCTCCCTGTATACGGGCTATCCGGAAGGGAAAATAATCGAAGCGGGCGTACCCTGGTATGCGGCCCCTTTTGGGCGGGACGCGCTTATTGCTTCCTGGCAAACACTGATGGTTAACCCCGACATCGCCCGCGAATCGCTTCGCTTTTTGCAGCATTATCAGGGGAGGGAGATCGACGAAACCAGGGAGGAGGAGCCGGGAAAGATCCTCCACGAACTCCGCCGGGGTGAAATGGCGGCTTGCAAAGAGGTCCTGCACACCCCGTACTACGGCTCGGTGGACGCGACGCTCTGGTTCGTCATTCTTATCGGCGCATACTACAACTGGACCGGCGACCACACATTTCTTGAAGAAATGTGGGATGCTCTGGAGAAGGCGCTCGCGTGGTGTCGGACCTACGGAGATTTCGACGGGGACGGCTTTATTGAATACCGGGGCAAGACCGAGGGGGGCCTTACCAACCAGGGGTGGAAGGATTCCTGGAATGCCGTGATCGACCGCGAGGGGCGCCTGGCAACACCGCCCATAGCCCTCGTTGAAGTGCAGGCGTACTGGTACCTGGCTTTAAAATACGCCGAGCGCCTGTACAGGGTAATGGGGGTCGGCGGGGAGTCCTCGCGCTTGGCCCGGGAGGCGGAAGAGTTGGCCAAGCGTTTCCGGGCGCATTTCTGGGACCCCGAGACGGAGTGCCTGGGCTTTGCACTGGACGGTCACAAACGGCTGATAACCACGGTGGTTTCTAATATAGGGCAGTGTCTGTTTACGGGCATCCTTGCCCCGGCTGACGCGACCCGCGTGGTGCACCGCCTGTTCCAGCCTGACATGTACTCGGGCTGGGGCATAAGAACCATGAGCAAGTGGGAGAAGGCTTACAACCCGATGAGCTATCACAACGGTTCGGTTTGGCCGCACGATAACGCCATCATAGCAGCCGGGCTCCGCAGGTACGACATGACGTCTTACCTGGACGAACTTGTCACCGGTCTTTTCGAGGCATCCCTGCACTTTCCTTACTACCGGCTGCCCGAATTGTTTTGCGGGTTTGTGCGGCGGCCGATTGGGGGGCCGGTGCGCTACCCGATTGCCTGCGATCCCCAGGCGTGGGCGGTCGGCAGCGTGTTTCAAATGCTTCAGGCTATGCTGGGCCTCACCTGCGACGACGAGGGCCTGCAGGTGCGCCGGCCGGTGCTCCCCCGCTGGCTCAAGGAACTGTACATCAGTAATATGCGCGTAAAAGGAGGAACGGTTGATCTTGAGTTCACGCGCAGCCGCGGGCGGACGTGCTGCTACCTGGTGCGCAAGGAAGGCGATTTCCGGGTTACCATTGAAATTTAGGTGTTTTGCCCAGGCTGGCTGCAAACCTCAGAGGCAGGGGCAATTTAGCGCCCCGTAGCACCTGCAAGCAAAAATTGACATATAGCCAAATGACTTATAAATTAGTGTTATAAGAACTAATAAAATAACGGGAACCAAAAACCCTGCTGATCGCTTAATTCCCGTAGGGGAAACGGGGGAACCACCTTTTGGGGCTAATCCCGGCTCTGGTTCTGGGTGCGCGTAAGTGCGGTGAGGACTTTGTGCCGGGTAGGGCCATCTTCCGGTCCGCGCCCGTCAGCTAACCTCGTAAGCGTGGGAAGAGAGGGGAGTCGGCAAGCAAAAGCCCGAGTCGCCTCGGGCATTAGTTTTCTTTTTTCACGGTACCTTTACTGAAGTGAGGTGATGTACGTGAAGGAGTGGGCTGCGTCACGGTGGATGCCCAGGAAGCTGATTCTCGTTTCCAACCGTGGTCCCTACACGGTTAAGAATGTAAACGGGAGACGCCAGGTGGAGCGCGCCGTGGGTGGGCTGGTAACCGCGCTGGAACCGGCGGCCAGGAGCCTTCCCACGGTGTGGGTCGCGTGGGCCGGTTCGCCGTGCGGTGAGACAAGCTGTAGCCCAGACGAAGTCTCGGAATTCGCTTGGGAGCAGGTGACGCTGACGCAGGAAGAAGTAGACAAGTACTACGGGGGGTTTGCCAACCAGGCCCTGTGGCCGCTGTGCCACTATTTTATCGACAAGTGCCGGTTTGACCGTTCCCATTGGGATGCTTACACCTGGGTCAACAAAAAGTTTGCCTTGCAGGCCTTCAGGCATACCACGGGGAACAGCCTGATCTGGGTGCACGATTATCAGCTGGCGCTGGTGCCGCACTATTTGCGCTCGTACGGCGCCGCCAATATAGGTTTTTTCTGGCACATACCGTTTCCACCTCCCGATGTGCTTGGTATTTTGCCCTGGTGCCGGGAAGTATTGCGCGGGCTTCTGGGCAGCGACGTCATCGGGTTCCACGTGCAGCAGTACGTGGACAATTTCCTCCGGTGCGCCGAGACGTTGCTTAACCTCAATGTAGATTACGACCGTGGCGTCGTTCAGTATCACGGGCGGTCTATCCGGGTCGTCGCCCTGCCCGTGGGTATCGACGCCTCTACATATGCTGCCCTGGGTAAGAGGAGCGATACCCTGGAAGCGGCAGCCGCGATAAGACAAAAGGTGGGCACGGGGATGGTCGCGCTGGCCGTCGACCGGCTTGATTACAGCAAGGGGATTCTCGAACGCATCGAGGCCCTGGCGCGCTTTTGGGCGCGCTACGAATCCTACCGCGGGCGCCTCAGCCTGATCCAGATCGCCGCCCCGACACGCTCGGCCGTGCCCGCGTACCGGGATCTGCGGCGGCAGGTGGAGGAAGCGGTAGGCCGCATTAACGGCCTCTTTGGCCGCGAGGACTGGGTGCCGGTGTACTATTACTACCGGTCCTTTCCCCAGCACGAACTGGCGGCATATTACACGGCGGCAGACGCGGCTCTGGTTACGCCGCTCCGCGATGGACTCAATCTTGTGGCGAAAGAATACGTGGCCACCAGGCAGAACGACGGCGTGCTCGTACTCAGCAGGTTTGCCGGCGTGGTGGAGGAACTGCGGGAGGCGGTCGTGGTTAACCCTTATGATGCGGATGGTTTCGGCACGAAACTCAAGGCGGCGCTCGAAATGCCTGCGGCGGAGCGGCGCCGCCGTATGCAGATCCTGGCCGAGAGGGTTAAACAGCGGGATCTCGAGTGGTGGCTTGGGAGTTTCATTACCCTACTGGCCGGAAAAGAGACCGGCGAGGTTCTGGTAAAGAGGATCGGCAAGTCCAAGCGGGCCGTGGCGAAGCTGTCCGGTGAATTACTGGAGGAGGCGGCACGCGCTTGACGGAACTCCCGGTCACACCGGGTGCAAAGCTTGCGATACTTCTCGACTATGACGGAACCCTAGCACCCATCGTCGACCGCCCGGAGAAGGCGGTACCCTTTCCCGGCATCCCCGCCATTTTGCGCCGGCTGGTGCGTTGCCGGAGATATCGCGTGGCCGTAATCAGCGGGCGACCCGTAGCACAACTGCGCGCGTGGGTCCCGGAGGGGCCGGTGCTGGTAGGTGTCCACGGTGCCGAATGGCTTTTTCCGGGTACAGGGTTGGAACGCCTACAACTCCCCGGATCCCTTCAAAAAACCCTGGACGGTTTTTACCGGCGGCTGCAAGAGATTGTCCCGCAGAATCGGGGCTTTATCATAGAATGTAAAGAGGTGGCCGTGGCCCTCCATTACCGCCTGGCCGCGAAGGATGACACCGTCTCGGTTTTGGCGCGGGCGAAAAGACTGATAGAGACCTTTCTGCCTCCGGTGGACTGGGCGGTTGTTGAGGGCCACAAAGTAATCGAGGTACGACCGCGGCACGCCAGTAAAGGAAAGGCGGTACAGCGGCTTTGTGAACGCTGGCCGTCTTACACACCTCTTTACGTTGGCGACGATACAACCGACGAAGACGCTTTCGAGGCGGTTAACACCGCCGGCGGTATCAGCATTCTGGTCGCTGCGCAGCCGCGGCGGACGGCGGCGCGGTACCGGTTGACCGGACCGGCGGCGGGGGGGGGATTTTTTGCGGGGATGGGAATTCCGCCCGAGGGAAAAGGGGGCGCGTGGGGGAAAAAAACGGGAGAGCGGCGTGTAGGGAAAAAGTGGAGAACCCG
>DMDP01000039.1 GCA_003445475.1 Peptococcaceae bacterium
CAGTTCCTCTCCATTATCGACAAACAGGCAACCGGTCTTTACCTACGCGGGTGTTACGGTCTGTTCAAATCGCGGTGCGTGTATTAGAATAAACTTTAATGAAGAGTGGCAGGTGCAGGGATTTGCCGGTCCGTTTTTACAAATGCCGCACACCGGTTGAAGAGCTGGCGCTGGCGGTTGAAATCTGGTTTAAAAAGAAGGATTTCGAAACCCAGCGCTTCGGGAGCAAGGATCAGATGGTCGTCCAGGCGCGTAAAGGAGGGCTCTGGGCCAACGTGGCCGGAATGGCCCAGGCCCTTACCGTTCGCCTGAAGGCGTGGGAGAACGGGGTAGAGGTGCACACCGGTGCGGGCAAGTGGCTGGACAAAGCGGCCGCCGGCGGCGTGGGATGGTTCGTATTCTGGCCGCTGGCCGTTACGGCCGGTGTGGGCGTGTACCAGCAGGCGCAACTCGGGGAGCAGTTGCTGACCTTTCTCGAGCATTACGTGCGGGAGGCGGACAAAGACTATTGCCGGCAGCAAGAAAACAAGGAGGTGCCGGAATGAGCAAAGTTACTATCTATACCAAAACCGGCTGCCCGTATTGTAAGCGCACGATGGAGGAGTTTCGTGCTCAGGGCATTGCGTTTGAGGAAATCAACGTGAGCGACGATGCCGAGGCGCGGCAGATGGTAAAGGAAAAATACGGGGCCAACAGGGTGCCCGTTGTCGTACGGGACGGCGAGGTCGTACAGATCGGCGACAAGAACGGCATGGGTTGAGGGATTTAGCCGGGCGGCAGTTTGCCGCCGTTAACCTTCAAAACCGTTTACCAGCCGTCGTTTAAATTTAGCTCGGTCTTGCGCGCTCCCTCATCCTGCAGGGCTTCTTCGCCCAGCTTGACCACCTGCCGGCGCGCCTTCGACCCTTTAATACCGAGGTTTTGGGGATCGAGCTTTTCGCCCGCCAGGGTAACATCCTTTTCGAGGCCGAGTTCTTTCGCCGTTTCCCATTGCAGGGTGTCCAGGTGCCGGGCGGTGCGGAGTTCGTCGTTGTCTTTTTTGTGTCCCACCGTTTGTCACCTCACCCTTTATCATTCGCCGGCCGGCGGTAAGTATGCACGTTTCGAACAGGGGGTCGTGATGTCCACCAGGGTTGCTTCAAGACTGCCTTCGTCCGTTACCCCGTGGCGTGAACTTATCCTCGGTGTAGGCAAAGCCATCCCCATTCTCCTGGGTTACGTTCCTATTGGGATCGCCTACGGCGTACTGGCACGCGAGGCCGGATTGGATTTGTTCGCGGTCATGGCGATGTCGGTAATGGTCTTCGCCGGGGCGTCCCAGTTCATTGCGGCGGGGATGTTCGGGGCCGCCGCCGGCGGGTGGAGTATCGTCGTCACCACGCTGCTGGTCAACCTCCGCCACCTCCTCTTTTCCAGTTCCCTGGCGCCGCGCATGGCGCGCTTTTCCACCAGGACGCTGGCCCTCATCGGCACGGGTATCACCGACGAAACCTTCGCCGTGGCCAGTGCCGAGCCCGCGGCGCAGCCGCATCATCCCTGGTTTTATTACGGGTTGAACCTCACGGCTTACGCCGGCTGGAACCTGGGCTCGTTCCTCGGGGCGGTGCTCGGCCCCCTCTTGCAGCGCGTCGCGGACCTGCCGCTTGACTTTGCCCTGGCGGCGATGTTCATCTACCTGCTGGTGATCCAGGTTGCCGGCCGCGCGCTGGCGGCAACGGCCGTTCTGGCCGGCGTCCTTTCGGTAGTTTTTGCCGCCGGGCTGCATACCAAATGGAACGTGGTTCTGGCCGCCCTGATTGCGGCCACCATCGGTGCGGGGTGGGAGCATTGGACAAAACGTTCTGGATAATCTTCGGCATGGCGGTGGTGACGTACCTGCCGCGGGCTCTTCCGATCTTGGTTCTCAGTAAGATACGGTTGCCCGAAGCCTTTGTGCGCTGGCTGGGTTTCGTCCCGGCCTCGGTCCTCGCCGCGTTGCTGGGACCTGAACTTCTTTTAGACAAGGACCAGATGGCCGTGGGCTTGGACAATTACAAGTTGCTGGCGGCGCTGCCGTGCTTCTGGGTGGCGGTCAAGACGAAAAACATGGTGCTCACCATCCTCCTCGGCCTGGCCGTGGCCACCGTACTGTACCTGTGGACGTGAATCGAGACCGGGGCAGGAATTGCCGCGAGACCGGCGAAGTAGGTTAAAAGGATGGTGCAAAGGAGGCCACGGAGGTCTCGGCCGGGCAGGAGACCCGGGCAGCGGGTGGCACAACCGCGGAGGTTGGTGCGCGGTGCGGGACGGTCGTGGCTTTTTTGTTGGCACTGGTAAACCATGTGGAAAGGTGGGTCAAACGTGTGTCAGGTAAGTGACTGGGAAAGAGTGGTTGAATTTCACGGGCACGTATGCCTCGGGCTGGCAATGGGGTACCGGGCGGCGCTCGCCGCCCTGCGGGTGCTGGAGGCCGACCCGGCGGCCGACGAGGAACTGGTGGCCATCGTGGAAAACGATGCCTGCGGCGTCGACGCGTTGCAGGTGTTGACCGGCTGCACCTTCGGTAAGGGGAACCTCATCTTCCGTGACTGGGGGAAACCAGTCTACACCATCGGCCGGCGCGACAACGGGAAAGCCGTCCGGGTGGTAATGAAAGACACCTCCTGGGCGGTGGACGAGGAATTCGCCGCCTTACGGCGGAAAGTCTTTGGCGGCGAGGGCACACCGGAAGACAGGCGACGCCTGCAGGCCAGGCAGCTGGAGGTCGCGGAGCGCATCCTCAACGCGCCGGAGGAAGACGTCTGTACCGTACAGGAGACGACCATAAGCCTGCCTCCCAGGGCCCGCATCTACCCGTCGGTGACCTGCGCCTGCTGCGGCGAACGGGTGATGGAACCGCGGGCGCGGATCGAGGAGGGAAAGACCCTCTGCATCCCGTGCAGCGAGCGGCACCGCGGGCGCTGACCGGGGCTCTACGGCAGCTCGAAGACGGCACCCGCGGGGGCGTATTTGAACCGGGGGCCGAAGACCTGCGCCAGGGCGGCGATGGTCGGCAGGCCGGTGCAGTGATTGGCGGCCAGGAACCGGAGGTCGAGTTTTTTCAGGTAGTCTATGGTTTCCCGGCGCTGTTCCTCGTCCACCGGCCCCAGGTGGGTGCCGCCGATAATTCCGTAGACCCTGTCCACGCCGGTTGTCTCCCGGGCGTGCTCTATAATGTTCACTACCCCGGCGTGGGCGCAACCCAGGACTATAACCAACCCCGCGGACGTCACGGCGTACAGGCTCATGTCGTCGTGAAGGGGGTCGGGTTTCCCGTTATCGGCGCCCGGATATTCCAGACTTACAAGCCGGGCATCCCCCTTTTCAAAAGACGTCCGCCGCGGCACTTCGCCGCTTACCCACAGACCCGGGGCGATCTCCCGCGGCTTGCTGACCCAGATGAAGCCTGCC
>DMDP01000182.1 GCA_003445475.1 Peptococcaceae bacterium
GTTTTCCCCGCGCGCTTTTCCGGCGTTGATGACCAACATGGTTGAAGCCGGCGAGGTCGGGGGCGTGCTCGACCGCGTGCTGGAGCGCCTGGCGCTGCACTTTGAAAAGGAACACGAGATGCGAGACAAGATCAAGTCCGCCATTACCTACCCGGCGGTGGTGGTCTCCGTTGCCGTTCTGGCCCTGCTGGTTCTGGTTACCTTCGTCCTTCCTACCTTCGTAAACATGCTGTACACGCTTGAGGTCCCTTTACCCCTGCCTACCCGGCTGGTGATCGGCCTAAGTAACGGTTTGCGCACGTGCTGGTACCTGCTTCCGCTTGTAGTAATGGCTCTTTTTGCTGCCCTGCGGGTGGCGATCAATTCGCCGCGCGGGCGGGAGCGATGGGACCGTCTGGTTCTGCGGCTGCCGGTCTTCGGGAGATTGGTCCACAAGATAATCATAGCCCGCTTCAGCCGCACCCTGGGCACGCTCCTGCGCGGCGGGGTGCCGATCCTGCGGGCCCTGGATGTTGTTCGGAATGTGGCGGGCAACACGATGGTAGTGCGAGCCGTCGAGGGAGCGGCGGTCAGTGTCCGGGAGGGGGCGGGCCTCGCGGGGCCGCTCGCGCGCAGTGGCGTCTTTCCGCCTATGGTCATCCAGATGGTGGCCACCGGAGAAGAAACCGGCGCCCTGGACGCTATGCTGGAGCGGGTGGCGGCCTTTTACGAAGGGGAGGTGGAGGCCATTGTGGCCCGCCTGGCCTCGCTGATCGAGCCGGTTCTGATCGTCGGACTGGGCGGAATAGTGGGCTTTATCGTGATTTCTATTTTGTTGCCTTATTTCCAAATGCTGGGGAGTATTAGGTAAGGGCGCCCCCGGTAACTTTCGATCTAAAGCTGGTTGAATTTGGGTTGACAGTCTTCGCCGATCGTGGTACGAAATTAATAAAACATGCAAGTTACCAAAATATATCACCTGATTATCTGACCAGTTGTCTGGTACCGAAAAGGTGAACCCGCCGCGAGGCGGAGGCGCAAAGCCACGGGCCTGCCCCGCGCAGGCGGCCGGGCTGCCGAATACCAGGCAGGCGACTGTTGAGTTGCCTGCCTGCTGCTTTTAAGCTGGCTTCTGGCGCGGTAGTTGCTGAGAATTCGTGTGGATTACGCGTGGGGGGTGGGAATGAGGTTGAGGAGCCTGGGGTAGCACCTGGAATCAAGAAAGCATTAGCAAGGCAAAGGAGTGGTATTTGTGTTAAGGCGCCTGAATAAGTCGTTCCGCTGTGAGCGGGGCTTCACCCTGGTGGAACTCCTGGTCGTCATCGCCATCATCGGCATCCTGGCCGCCGTCATCGCGCCCAACGCTTTCAAGGCCATTGAAAAGAGCAAGGTGGCGGCGGCCTAGGCGGATTATAAGGCGATTAAAGCGGCGGCGCTGAATTTTTACACGGATACCGGCACATGGCCAGCAACAGCAACTGGGGATCCCGGTTTTGTGACTGAACCCGCCGGCGTGGACGGCTGGAACGGCCCCTACCTGGAGCGCTGGCCGAGCAAGAACCCGTGGGGCGGAAAGTATTATTACATCAAAGATGGCAACTGGGATTTTGATAATGGAGATGATTCAGGTTACAGGTTCCTACAGTTGGATGAGGTTCCGTCCAGCGCCATAAGCAAGTTGGAGAGCGACCTTGGGAGCGACGTTGTACAAAAGAATACGGATGAGAACAAGATTAACATCCTCATCTCTAAAGACTAAGATTGAGATGTGCTAAAGAGACCACCGGACCTGCGGTTACGGCTACGGTAGGTGCCTAGCAACGCTTTCGTGATACAAAGAGAGTATTGTATGGCCGAAATCAGTCCTCGATCGGCAACAGTGGGGCAGCCGGGTCTGCTTGACACGTGCTGCCGGCGCCCTCCGGCGCGGGCAGCACGCTTCCCGCCCTGTGCCGGAACCCGCCGTGCCCCCTGTTCCGGCAGGGGTGGAGTAGTAAACCAGATCCCTTTGTCTGGTAAGGAGGTGAGCAAGTAGTGTTTCGTTTGTCAAACTTGCGCCGCAACAATCGCGGCTTCACCCTGGTAGAGCTTTTGGTGGTCATCGCCGTCATCGGCATCCTGGCAGCCATCATTGTGCCAAATGCCTTCAAAGCGGTGAACAAATCTCAGATCAGCAAGACAGTCTCAGACTTAAAGGCAGTCAAGTCCGCCGTTCAAAGTTATTATGCGGATACGGGGCAATGGCCGCCTGATCACTATATTCTGGACGGTAACGGTCCCTTGTTTAAGGATCCAAGCGGGGTTGAGGGTTGGAATGGACCGTACCTTGAGCGCTACGGAAAGAGCCCACTCGTAAGAAATCCGGCTCCAGGACTCCCTCATCCGGGATGGTACTACATATGGAAGACCAAATCTACTAGCGGTGAATATTGTTGCTGGTTTGATCTGGATAACGATGGTACAGTTGAAGTAAAAGATGGTATAAGTGCTTGTCTATATGGCCTTTCTCTGGCGGATGCTTTGAGGATTGATCAAATTTTTGATGGTGAAGGGAAAGTCGGCAGTTCGGGAATGGTGAATGTCCTTAATTTAAGTGGAGAAAATGGGGCGCTTGTTGCTCTATTTGTTGGGCGCACCGGTAACGACCAGAATTGAAATCTAGCGGTTCTCAAATTGGCATACGCATACTGCCGGTAGCGCTGGCCGTTGTTGCTGAAAGCAAAGCCCTGCGTAGCTCAGGCGGTGGTTTGCGTGTGGGATCTATAGCTGAAAATTATTGGACGGCCTGTCGGTTTAGTATGCAGGGGGTGAGGTACTGGTCTTGAAAGATGATAACCTGACTAAACAGATGTGCCTGGAAAAAGGCTTTACCCTGGTGGAGCTTCTGGTGGTTATCGCCATTGTCGGCATCCTTGCCGCAATAGTGCTTCCGAATGCATTTCAGTCAACCGAGAAAGCCAAAATCGCCCAAGCATATGAGACCGCCAAGGCGATAAAGTCGGCTGCGCTGCAGTATTACGCGGATACGGGGCGCTGGCCCGCAATGACTGACAACTACAGCGACATCAACGGGTTCCTAGAAGATGACGGAACGCCCGGGTGGAACGGGCCATACCTGGAGAAATGGAAGTTCAGCCCCTGGAACGGCCGGCTGCGCTGGGACACGAGCATAAACGTGACCGGTGGACCTGCTGAGGACGCAATTATTGTTTTCGACGATGACCATACACAGGATCCCAATGATAACCAGGGTAAGATTCCGCGTCGTTCAATGGAGGAAATTGACCGCACCCTTGATGATGGGAATTTGGCTACAGGTTTTGTTCAGGGCGACGGAGAAGGGTATGCAGCGGCTAAGGGAGAACTGGTCATTGTATTGGTGGCGGATGTGCAGCAGTGATCAAGGCAAGGCGTTTTTGCAAATCATGCCGGCAGGTTTTCAGCCGAACTATTTCATTTGGCGTACGGGGGAAGCGCTTTTTAAAAGCGGGTGACAATATTGCTTAGATTTCTAAGCCTTGGCCGGGGCAACCGCGGCTTTACGCTGGTGGAGCTCCTGGTGGTCATAGCCATTATCGGTGTTCTGGCGGCTATCATCGTTCCCAGTACCTTCCGGGCGGTGGAAAAGGCGAAGATATCGCGGGTGGTTGCTGACGTGCGGGCCATAAAGGCGGCCGGTTACGCCTATTACGCCGATACCGGTGACTGGCCGAAGGCGGGGCAGGAGTCCTACGACCCCGGCTCCGATGACGACTATGGTTTTCTGTACTTTATGCAGGCAGACGGCAGCAATGGCTGGAACGGGCCGTACCTGGAGAAGCCGCCCGGCGCCACGCCCTGGGGCGGCCACTACCGCTACTGGAAAGGCAAAATTAGCGGTACCGTCTATGACGCCGCGGGTAATCCGATTGCAGTTAACAACACCAAATGCGCCGTGGTCACCATCGGCGGCTTTCCCGACCGGGGTATCCGTGACGCCGTGGATCGGCGCATCCGGGAGAGTGTCGGTTACTCCTATGTGGGGGAGGAAAACGGCACGTACTACATCTCGGTGATCATCTGGATGGAGGGGTTGTAGAGCCGGCGCGCTTGTCGCTTGAGTATCCGGCGCCTGGCGTGTGGTTGGGCTTGTCATAAGGCGGAGGGACCTGGATTGACTAAACGAGTTTCTAAGAATGAAAAAGGCTTCACTCTGGTGGAACTCCTGGTGGTCATTGCCATCATTGGTGTGCTGGCGGCAATCATCACCCCCAATGCCTTCAGGGCGGTTCATAAGGCAAAAATTACCAGGGCCGTCAATGATTTAAAAGCTATTGCTGCGGCGGCAATGCAGTTTTATGCCGATGTGGGAACCTGGCCCAGTGATGCTGAAGGTGCTGATCCCGGCCTTGTTACCAAGCCAGCTGATGCCGGGCGTGGGGACGGGGGGAACTTCGGGTACACAACTGATCTCAGTAACTGGAACGGTCCATACCTGGAAAAATGGCCCCTACGAAGCCCTCTGGGTGGAGTGGGTCCCCTGCCCGGAGATGGTGCCTATGGCTGGCATTTGGGGGCAAAGCATCCCAGCTGGGAAGGGCCGGCTTATTGCTGTGCCGCCGAGTTGCGTGGCGTGCCGAAAGATATTTTTCAGCAGATCGACAAGATTGTCGACGGCGGCGATGGCTGGACAAAAGGGAAGATAAGGTCCTGGGGCGACCCGGCCAACGTAGACTCCTTGCAGTATGTGGTAAGTGAGTGGAATTAGTTAAAATTTGGAAGAAGATGTTGTCAAGTTTACCGAGACTATTTTGATTTCAAGCACCGGTAAGGTGCTTGGTCGTGGCGTAAGATTGCTTGTATTGGTGAACGGTATTTTGCATATTTAAAGAGAAAGGTCATGTTCTTGTTTTTCTTCTTAGTTGGTCTTTTTATCGGCAGTTTCCTGAACGTGATCATTTACCGCATGCCGCGGGGGAAATCGGTGGTCACGGGCAGGTCGCGGTGCCCCGCCTGCGGGCGGGCGCTGGCCTGGTACGATCTCGTCCCGGTGCTGAGCTACCTCGCCCTGCGGGGGAGGTGCCGCTACTGCGGGACGCCCATTTCCCCGCGGTATCCCCTGGTGGAATTGTTGACCGGCGCGGTGTTTGCCGCGCTGTTTTACCGTTTCGGGCCGACACCGGTGCTGGCCAAGTACCTTTTCCTCGGTGCCGTCTTGATAGCGGCCTCCTTCATCGACCTGGAGCACTACCTGATCCCGGACCGCCTTGTGTTGGCCGGGCTAGCGGGCGCCGTTATCATGGGTTTCGCGGCCCGGGACGTAGGAATCTGGTCAGCTTTGGCGGGATGCGCCGCGGGAGCAGGATTTTTGTCTGTTATTGCCGTAATTAGCAAAGGTGGTATGGGTGGCGGTGACGTAAAGCTGGCCGCGGTAACGGGGCTTTTTCTCGGCTGGCCGCTGGCGGCTTTAGCTCTGTTTCTGGCCATAGTTACGGGTGGTTTGGCGGCGGCTATTTTCCTGCTTCTCGGGATTAAGGGGCGGAAAGACCCCGTTCCATTTGCCCCCTTCATCGCGGCAGGCACGCTTACCGCCATCCTTTGGGGCGCGTACATCATTGGCTGGTACCGGCAAGTTTTTCTCCTGTAAAGTAATCAGGGGAAGGTCGAGCGCAGGCGAGAAGGCTTGAGAAACGGTTGTACGGGCACGAAAGCCCACACGTTGCTCGAAGTTATCATAGTGATGTTGATAGTTTCTACGGTGCTGGCCATCGCCGTGCCCGAACTTGGGAAGAAACTTGCCGTCGTTCGCCTGGATGCCCTGGCCGGACAGATGGCGGCGGACATACGAACGGTGCAGCAGATGGCCATCAACGAGGAAAGCGCCGCTTATTTCATGGAGTTTTACCCGTACGGC
>DMDP01000171.1 GCA_003445475.1 Peptococcaceae bacterium
TGACCGCGTGGCTGCTCGAGCTTGCCCGCAGGTGGCCACAAATCGTCCCGCTTGCAACCTTGCATCCGGACGATCCCGCCCTGGGTATGGCGGCCGAACATTGTCTGAGCCAGGGATTCGCAGGCTTTAAAGTTCACTGCGCCGTACAAATGGTTTCTCCCGCCGACCCACGGCTCGAGCCTCTTTATGAAGTGGCCATCGCGCACGACCGTCCCGTACTTATCCACGCCGGCACCGCTCCACACCCTTCTCCCGTCCTGGGTATCGATCATTTCAAAAAACTAGTGGAACGTTATCCACGCCTCAAGGTGCACGTTGCCCACCTTGGCATGTGGGAGTGGGAAGCGTTCCTGGCCTTAACGGAAAAATACGAGGGCCTTTTCTTCGACACGGCGGCCATCATCGACCGGCACATGGGGTTTCCCCAGGATAGGCTCAGGTTAACCATTATTGCCTACCAGGACCGCATAATGTTCGGCAGCGATCTCCCGATTATGGAAGGCACCTATGCAGACTTCATACGGCACTTTCTGGCGTTAGACCTGCCTGAAGAAGTCGCGCGCAAGTTCTTTCGTGACAACGCCCTCAAGTTGTATGGCATCCGTTAGTTCAGCTTCTCTTTGAGTAACTTGTTTACCAGAGCGGGATTGGCCTTGCCGCGCGTGGCCTTCATTACCTGTCCCACCAGGAAACCGAGTGCCTTTTCTTTACCGGCTTTATAGTCCTGCACCGACTTTGGGTTGGCGTTGATGACTTCGTCGACGACCGCTGCAATCGCATCCACATCCGTAATCTGTACCAGCCCTTTCTCTCTTACGATGGTTGCCGGGTCTTTGCGGGTGGTGAACATGTCTTCAAAGACGGTTTTGGCTATCTTGCCACTGATCGTCCCGTCATCAATGAGACGCAGCAGGGCCGCCAGTTGAGCGGGGGCCACCGGCGAAGCGATAATATCCATATTATGTGCATTCAGCAGCCGGGCCAGTTCGCCCATCACCCAGTTGGCCACGGTTTTCGGGTGTGGATAGGCGGCGACGCACGCCTCGAAGTAGTCGCCGAGTTCTTTCGAAGAAGTCAAAACCGTAGCGTCGTACCGCGAAAGCCCGAAATCTTCCATATATCTTTTACGGCGTGCGTCCGGTAACTCCGGCAACGTGGTTCGTACCTTTTCAATCCAAGCTTCGTCGATAACCAGGGGCACAAGGTCCGGGTCGGGGAAATACCTGTAATCGTGGGCCTCTTCTTTGCTGCGCATCGATACCGTAACGCCCCGGTCCTCGTCCCACGCCCTTGTTTCCTGAACCACACGCCCGCCCTCGGTCAAGACCGCAATCTGCCGCTCTATCTCGTAAGCCAGGGCGCGGTGCAACGCCCGAAAAGAGTTCATGTTTTTGATTTCCGTTTTCGTCCCCAGGGCATCGCCGCCCGCGGGCCGCACCGATACGTTGGCGTCGCAGCGCAGCGACCCCTCTTCCATCTTACAATCGGAAACTCCCGTATACTGGATGATGGTCCGGAGCTTCTCCAGGTAAGCCCGAGCTTCTTCCGGTGAGCGCAGATCGGGTTCGGAAACGATTTCCAAAAGGGGCACGCCGGTCCGGTTGTAATCTACAAGGGAATATGGTGTGGTGGCAATGTTTCCCTGGTGCACCAGCTTACCGGCATCTTCCTCCATGTGGATGCGTGTAATGCCTACCCGCTTCGGGCCGTTTTCGGTTTCGATCTCCAGATAACCGTTCTGCGCCAGGGGCAAGTCGTATTGCGATATCTGGTAATTCTTGGGTAGGTCGGGATAGTAATAGTTCTTGCGGTCAAACTTGCAAAACCTGGCAATCTGGCAATTCAGCGCCAGGGCCACGCGGATGGCATAGTCGACCACTTCCCTGTTAACGACGGGCAGTACGCCCGGTAAGCCAAGACAAACCGGGCAGACGTGCGTGTTGGGTTCGCCCCCGAACTCCGTGGTAGAAGAGCAGAAGATCTTGGAGCGTGTCTTAAGTTCGACGTGCACTTCGAGCCCGATGACTGCTTCGTACACGGCGTTTACCTCCCTAACCCTGGGCGCCTGGATGTGTATCCGGTCCTTTTTTCAAAAGCGTAGGCCACCCGCAGCAAAGTGCCTTCCGCAAAGGGTTTGCCGATGAACTGAACGCCGACCGGCAGGCCATCTACAAAGCCACCGGGGATGGAAATGGCGGGCAGGCCGGCCAGATTGATGGCCAGCGTAAAAATGTCCGATAGGTACATCTTAAGCGGGTCGTCTATTTTTTCACCCAGCAGAAACGCCGGGGTAGGTGTTGTCGGCGACAGCAACGCATCGAATGTAGCCAAAGCCTCATCAAAATCGCGCTTGATAAGGGTACGCACGCGCAACGCCTTCAAGTAAAACGCATCGTAGTAACCCGCGGACAAAGCGTAAGTGCCGAGCATAATTCTTCTCTTGACCTCGGCCCCGAAACCCCGGCTCCTGGTCTTCTTGAACATGTCCACTACGTCTTTGGCATCCCGGGCACGGTACCCGTAGCGCACCCCGTCGTACCGGGCCAGGTTGGAACTGGCCTCCGCGGGTGCAATCAGGTAATAGGTGGGCAAGGCGTAAGCCGAGTGCGGCAAACTTGTCTCCGCAATTTCCGCTCCCGCATCCTCCAGCACCGCGCAGGCCTTTTCCACAACCCGGCGGACCCCGTCATCCAACCCTTCTCCCAGATACTCACGCGGAATGCCGATACGCAGCCCGCGGATATCTTCTTTTAAGAACCGGGTATAATCCGTCTTTTCCCCCGGCGCCGAAGTGGAATCGCGAGGGTCGTAACCCGCGATGGCATTCAGCACCAGGGCACAGTCGGTTACGTCCTTGGTAAGGGGGCCGATTTGATCTAGAGAAGAAGCAAAAGCAACCAGCCCGTAGCGCGACACCGCTCCATAGGTCGGCTTCATCCCCACCACGCCGCAGAAAGCCGCGGGCTGCCGTATAGATCCACCCGTATCCGAACCCAGGGCGTAGATCGTCTCCCCGGCGGCCACCGCAGCCGCCGAACCGCCGCTTGAACCGCCGGGTACCCTGCTGTAGTCCCACGGGTTGCGCGTGGGGAAAAAACCGGAGTTCTCTGTAGACGAACCCATGGCAAACTCGTCCATATTGGTCTTGCCTATAATTACGGCATCCACCGCGGCAAGTCTTTCGATAACCGTCGCGTTATATGGTGGAATAAAATCGGCCAGTATTTTCGACGCGCAGGTGGTCCGCAGTCCCTTGGTGCAAATATTATCCTTGACGGCCACCGGAATGCCGGCCAGAGGCGGCAAGTCGGCCCCTTCCCTTAATCTTCTGTCGACCCTGCGTGCTTGTTCCAGCGCATTTTCTCCGTCCAGAGTAATATAAGCCCTGGTTTTTTCTTCGATTTCGTCAATACGTTGCAGAACGGAACGACAAATTTCTTCGGCGCTTACCTTGCGGTCCCTTAGCAGCTTTGACAGCTGGTGGGCCGGCAGATCGCAGAGTTCCAAAGTCTCACTCCTTAAATGATGCGAGGAACCCTAAAATAGTTGCCCTCCCTATCCGGTGCATTGGCCAGAACCTCCTCCACCGGCAAATGCCCGGAAACGCGATCTTCGCGAAATACGTTGTACAACGGAAGTACGTGTGCCGTTGGCGGTATATCCGTCGTATCAAGCTGCTGCAAAACGGCGGCGTATTCTAAAATCTTTCCCAATTGCCTGGTATAGAGTTCCTTTTCCTCTTCGTTCAATTCGAGGCGCGCTAAAAGCGCCCCGTGCTCGACGTCGGCCCTAGTAATCAAAAAGCCTCACCTGCCCAAAAAACTGACGTTATTATATCAGATATTAACATGTCGTGACAACCCGCTGCGCACGCCGCACAAGCTCTTCCGCGTGCTGCCTGGCCACCGGCGTAATTTCCTTGCCGGCCAACATGCGCGCCAGTTCCTCAATGCGCTCCTCGCCGGTTAACACCCGTACACCTGTTCGCGTTCGTCCGCCTGTGACTTCCTTATAAATGTGGTGATGCTGGGCGGCATAACAGGCAATTTGCGCCGCATGCGTTACGCAGATAACCTGGTGATCCTGTCCAATTTTCCACAGCCGTTCCGCTACAGCCTGCAAGGCCCGGCCGCCAATGCCCGCATCGACCTCGTCGAAAATCAGACACGGCACATCGTCAACACGGGCCAGAATCGTCTTCAGGGCAAGCATTACCCGCGAGAGTTCGCCCCCGGATGCGATTTTGGCAAGCGGCTTGGGCGGCTCGCCCGGGTTGGGAGAAAAGAGGAACGTCACTTCTTCTGCGCCCGCCGGAGCGGGACCGGCGCGAGGAACGAGCTCCGCCCGGAAATTTACACGACCCATTTCGAGGCCCGCCAGTTCGCGGGCCACCTCTTGCTGGAGCCGGCGTGCTGCCTTTTTTCTTTCCTCGCTCAGGACGCGCGACGCGGCCTGCCAGGCGTCTTCGACTTCTGCCACCCGCCGTTGTAGTTCGTTCGTCCGGTCGGTAGCCCGCGAAAGGCGCTCTTTTTCGGCTGCGGCTTCTTCGCGGTAACGCAAAACTTCGGCCAGCGTTTCGCCGTATTTTTGTTTCAGACGCCTGAGCAGTGCAAGCCTTTCTTCCACCATATCCAGCCGGCCGGGTTCAAATGCCGCCCTTTCCCGCAAGTGTCCGCATTTCCCGGCGATCTCCTGCAAGTGACCGAGTATGCCTTCCAGTGCGGCGGCCTGCTCCTGGAGTTCCTGGTCAAACGGGGCAAGTTCGCGTAAAACAACAGCCGCTTGTCCGATAAGATCGGTGGCGGTGGGTTCTCCGGTTTCACTCTCGTAGAGCAGAGCATATGCTTCGGCGGCCAACCGGGCAATTTTTTCCGCGTGCCTTAAAAACAGGCGCTCTTTTTCCAACTCCTCGTCTTCGCCGGGTTGTACCTGCGCCCTATCGATTTCCTCAATATGGTAGTTAAGGGAATCCAGGAGACGCCGCCGGTCTCTTGCGCTGTTTCGCAGTTCTTCCAGCTCCTGCCTCGCCTGCTCCCACGTTTCGTATAACCTCTTAACCTCGTTCCGCGCGGCCAATAAGGACTCCCCACCGAAACGGTCAAGCAGTTCACGGTGGGTGCTTTCCTGCAAGAGTGACTGTTGCTCACCCTGCCCGTGGAAATCCACGAGCAGGTGGCCTACATTCCGGTAGAGGGACAAGGGAACCGTCCGCCCGTTGAGGCGATAAAGGCTCCGCCCGCCGACGCCTATTTCACGCCAAAGGATGAGGTACCCGTCCTCCACATCTATATCCTCCCCGTGCAGGAAGGACGCAATCGCCGCCGCGCCACTAACGTCGAAAACGGCTTCCAGTACCGCTTTTTCACTGCCTGTCCGGACGGTTTCACCCCCCGCCCTACGCCCCAGCGCAACCTGTAGCGCGTCAATAATCAAAGACTTGCCCGCCCCGGTTTCGCCGGTGATAACATTCAAGCCGGGCGTGAATTCGATGGCCAGGTCGTCAATCAGGGCAAAGTTCCTGACGGCCAGACGCCGCAGCATACTTCTCACCCCTTGAGAAGCCGTACAAACCGCTCTGCCAGACGGGGCACAGCCTCTTTTGATCTGGCAACCACAAGTATCGTGTCGTCGCCGCCAACAGTACCCACGATCTCCGTCCAGTTCGCGTGGTCGATCGCCGAAGCAACCTGCTGCGCCGCTCCGGGCAACGTCTTGACTACCACCAGATTTTCGCTCGTATCAACCGCCGTAACCGCGTCGCGAAAAAGCCGGGCCAGCCTGTCGCCGCCCACGGGAACGGGTTGGGGTTCCGGGGCGGCGTACCGGACTTTTCCTTCCCTAATCACCTTAACGAGACCCAAAACCTTAATGTCCCGCGACACCGTCCCCTGAGTAACATCGAATCCCGCCTCCCGCAAAGCCGCGGCAAGCTCGTACTGTGTGGAAATGACCCGCTCATTAATTAACTCCAAGATCTTCTGATGCCGTCGCGCCTTCAATCCAGGTACCTTCCCCATTTAGAAACCCCTGTAGGCCATTTTTCCCCGCAAAACCTCAAAAAAGTCCCACCCCTGAAAACGGATCAACCGTGCCGCGTGAGGCGCCTTCGCCACCTCAATCAAATCACCCGCGGCAAGCGGGTAGTCCTCCTGACCGTCCAGAATCAGGGTTGCCTCGTCGGACGTGGCGACCATGTATACGGTTATCCGGCTATTCCCGCCGACCACGCAGGGCCGCGTAACCAGGCTGTGCGGACACAACGGGGTAACAAGCAAGGCATCAAGATCGGGTGTAAGCACCGGCCCTCCGGCCGACAGGGAGTAAGCCGTCGAACCGGTCGGGGTGGCAACAATCAGACCGTCACCCGTAAAACTTGCCACGCGGCTACCGCCTACCGCGAGGGACAATTGCAAAGGACGTCCCCGGGCACCCTTGCCAATAACAGCATCGTTAAGCGCCGTCCCGCGGTAGACAGCGCATGTGCCGCGCTGCACGATCACCTGCAGCATGAGCCGCTCTTCAATAGAAAAATCTTCACGATACAGACGTTCCAACCCTTCGAAAAGATTGGAAGGCTCCAGGTCGCTGAGGAACCCAAGTTGGCCAAGGTTTATGCCAACCACAGGGATTCCGAGCGGCGCCGCGATACGGGCGCTGTAGAGGATGGTGCCGTCGCCCCCCAGGGCAAGTATGTATTCGACCCCCGTAAGGTCGGCGTCCAGGACACGCATCCGGATGCCCTTTGCCTCGCACCACGTGGCGATTTCTTCCAAAAGCGAAGCACTTGTTTCAACGCTTCCCTGGCTAAGGATTACACCCCAGGTTTTCACGCCCTACCATCCTTTGCACCGACGAGTGTAGCGTGCGCCTGGCGCACCACCTCCGGGATACGCTGCCGCCACTCAAGATCTCGCGCGCCTCTCTTAGTAAAATACACCAGGAATTCGACATTTCCTTCGGGTCCCAGCAAGGGGGAAAAAGCGATCCCTTTTACCTTCCATCCCAAACGATCCATTGCCTCGCATACCTTGTACAAAACCTCCTGGTGCACAACGGGATCGCGCACAACCCCTTTCTTACCCACCTTTTCCCGCCCCGCCTCAAATTGGGGCTTGACCAGACATACCCCTTCGGCTGCCGGTCCCGTCAGGCTGTCGATCTTTGGCAAAATCTTCGTCAAGGAAATAAAAGAAACATCAACCAGGGCGAAGTCCGGCTCTTCCGCAAGTTGGTTCGGGCTGAGGAACTTAATATTGGTTCTTTCCAGTACAACCACCCGGGGATCCGTACGCAGGCTCCACGCCAGCTGCCCGTATCCCACATCGACGGCGTAAACCTTCCGCGCCCCGTGCTGCAAGGCGCAATCGGTAAAACCGCCGGTCGATGCCCCCACGTCGATCACTACCTTATCCCGCAGATTTAAGCCAAACGTCTTGATCGCGTGCTCCAGTTTTAAACCGCCACGGCCTACATAGGGCAGGCGTTCCCGCACCCGGATCTGCACATCCTCGTTCACCATCCGTCCCGGCTTATCCGCTTTGCGGCCGTTTACAAAAACGTGCCCGGCCATTATAGCCGACCGGGCCTGTTCACGGCTGGCATACAAACCGCGGGTTACCAGGAGCACATCGAGCCTTTGCCTCACCGCCTTTTTTCACCCCAGTTCGGCGTAACCAGTTTGAATTTCTTTGCCCTTTGCAAGAGCATGTCGGCCGTACGTACAACCCCGGCGGCGGTTAACCCGTACTTGGCACGCAGAATTTCGGGCCTGCCGTGCTCCACAAAAACGTCCGGAATACCCATGCGCGCCAGTTGAACATCCCCAAGACCCCGAGCGTTTAACAACTCCAGGACGGCGCTTCCAAAACCACCGGCCAGCACGTTTTCCTCGATGGTTATCATTTTCCTGGTGCGGGTCGCGTACGAAACAATACAGGCCTCATCGAGCGGTTTAACGAATCTGGCGTTGATCACCGCCGCACTGATTCCTCTCTCGGCAAGCTCCTGCGCCGCTTCCAGAGCCGTGCTCACGGTATTGCCCACCGCCAGGACGGCAATATCCTCCCCGTCCCGCAGAACTTCTGCCACGCCAATAGGCAGCAACCTGATTTCCTGCTCTATCGGGCAGCCGGTGCCCGTGCCGCGCGGGTACCGGAAAGCAATCGGGCCGTCGTACTGCAAGGCCGTCTTCAACATGTGGCGCAATTCGTTTTCGTCTTTCGGCGCCATAACCACGATGTTCGGTATAATGCGCAAGTAGGCAAAGTCAAAGAGCCCCTGGTGCGTGGCACCGTCGTCACCCACAATACCTCCCCGATCGAGGGCGAAAACAACCGGAAGCCTCTGCAGACAGACGTCGTGGAGAACCTGGTCGAAGGCGCGCTGGAGGAAGGTTGAATAAATGGCCACCACCGGCCTGTACCCCTCGGTCGCTAAACCGGCGGCAAACGTTACCGCGTGTTGCTCCGCGATGCCCACGTCAAAAAACCGGTCCGGGTATGTGCGTGCAAAGGTTACCAGGCCGGTCCCTGCAGGCATGGCGGCTGTTATGGCTACCACCCGCGGATTGTCCGCTGCGAGTTGGACGAGTGTCTGGCCG
>DMDP01000240.1 GCA_003445475.1 Peptococcaceae bacterium
GACGCTAACCGCGTACCACCTTTCCTGGCGGTTGGCCGCCAGGGTAATTTCTCCCGCCGGCGGGGTGTACTTGAAGGCGTTGTCAAGAAGAATGAGGAAAAGCTGCTTGAGGTAATCTGCGTGTCCCATAATCTGGGCGCCGGAGAGGGTGTCGAGATTCCGCGTGCGGAACGGGTTAGGGCCGAGAAGCGGGGCCTGCCGCGCCACATCCTGCACCAGCGCGCCCAGGTCGAGAGGCGCCTTTTCGATGTGTTGCCCCGCATCGGCCCGGGCCAGGATGAGGAGGTTGTTGAGCAGGCGGGACATGCGTTCTGCCTCGCCCGTGGCATCGGCCAGTACTTCTCTGCGCGGGCCGTTACCTTGATCCATTTGTTGCAGTAATTCCAGGTTGCCCCGGATGATGGTCAGCGGCGTCCGCAACTCGTGCGAAACGTCGGCCACGAAACGCCGCTGGGCCGCGTAGGCTTCCGCCAGGGACCTCTGGGCGGCAGCCAGGCGCGCCAGCATCTTGTTGAAGGTAGCCGCCAGTTTACCGATCTCGTCCGGCGGTCCCTGGTAGTCGACCCGCCGGTCCAGGTCCTGGGTTTCACCGATGGCTGCCGCCACCCGCGTTACATGCTCCACAGGTGCCAGGGCCGCCCGCGCCAGGTAATATCCCAGGCCGGCGGCGAGGGCGGTTACGGCCAGGCCGACAAAAAACAAAACCTGCGCCAGCCGGAATAACATATTGTTAATGGGTGCCAGGGACTGGCCGACCTGCAGCAGGCCCACGAAACGGTCGCTTGCGGTTAGCGGCAAATTATACAGACGGAGCTTCTCGCCGTCGGCGTGCACCGTCTGGAAAAAGGCTCCGTTCTGCCGCGCCAGTTCCAGAGTTCCGGGCACCACCGGCAGACTTTCCGTTCCCAGATTCGCCGACCTGGCGACAACCTCACCGGTAGCGTCCACGATTTGCAAGTAGGTTCCGGGGTTGACGAAAACGCTGATCTCCGGAAGCATTATACCACGGCGCCACCCGTGCATCCGTGGCGTGTTGAGTTGGTAGGCAACGTCGGCGGCGCGAAAGGCTAGGGCGCGGTCGGTTTGACGCAAAAGGTAGTGCTGCAAGCCGCCGTAGAGGGCAACGCTGAAAACAACCAGGGTAAGTGCCAGCACGCCCGTATAAGTCAGGGTAAGCCGCCAGCGGAGCGGAAGCACGCCGTCACCTCGTTCCCAAGCGTTAGTGGCCGCCCTATTCGCGGAGCACGTAGCCTACGCTGCGGACGGTGTGGATAAGCCTTTTCTCGCCTTCCGCTTCGAGTTTGGCCCGGAGGTACCCGACGTACACCTCGAGTACATTCGATTCCCCGCTGTAATCGTATCCCCAGATGCGATCCATAATCTCCTGGCGCGTGAGCACGCGCCGGGGGTTGTGCATGAACAACGCGAGCAGTTCGAATTCCTTGTTGGTCAGTTCGATGGACCTGTTGCCCCGTGTCACCTCCCTGGTGGCAAGGTCGAGGCGCAGGTCGGCAAACGCCAGCACACGGTTGGCCTCCGGCAGGCGGCGCCGGAGCAAGGCGCGCACCCGCGCCAGGAGCTCTTCCAGGGCGAACGGCTTGACCAGATAATCGTCGGCCCCGCTGTCCAGCCCCCTGATCCTGTCGGAAACCTCGTCCCTGGCGGTTAGCATGAGGATCAGGGAGTCGGTCTCCGCACGCAGGCGGCGGCAGACCTCGAAACCGTCGATATCGGGCAGCATAATATCTAGGATCACCAGGTCGGGTTTGCTCGCCGCGGCCGTTTCCAGAGCTTCGGCACCGTTGCGCGCCTCGTGTACCCGGTAACCGGCATAAGTAAGACTGCGACGGAGCAGCGAAGTTATTTTGGGGTCGTCGTCCACCACCAGGATTGAAGGTACCACAGGAGCACCCCTTTCCGGCCCCCTTATTATACGCGATGCCGGCTCGACTCGACAAGCACGGCGGCGCTCCTGACCCCGGCAGGGCTGGTGGAGCCCCAGAGCAGCGGTAAAAGCAAATATTGCAAGAATCTTTTACAGACGGTAGGATTTAAAACGGGAGAGGGTGCGGGTGTGCGCCTTTCCAAGCCTGTGCGTATGTGACATAATGTGGTAGTGCAATAAACATATGAGGAGATGACAGCGTGGGCCGGATCATCAGCATTCAGGCGGGAAGTGTAACGGTTCTTGCCGAGCTCAACAATTCCTCTACGGCCGAGAAAATATGGAACGCGCTGCCCATCGAGGGACGGGCCAACACCTGGGGCGACGAGATCTACTTCCGCATTCCGCTCAGCCTCCCGCCGGAGAATCCACAAGAGACGGTGGAAATGGGCGACCTGGGCTACTGGCCAACCGGCGAGGCCTTCTGTATCTTCTTCGGCCCCACCCCGGCCAGCCGGGGCGTGGAAATTCGCCCCGCCGGCCCGGTGAACGTCTGCGGCCGCGTGTCTCAAGCCCCGACGGTATTGAAGAAGGTTGCCCCGGGCGATCCGGTCGTAATAAAGAAAGGCGGATGAGACGGGCCGCCTCTTTTCGGGCAACTGTCTGCTATGTTAATCTTAGAAAGAGAAACCGGTTTC
>DMDP01000010.1 GCA_003445475.1 Peptococcaceae bacterium
TAGAAGGAGTCATCTGCCGCCATCCGTTCGTGGCAGGCCGCAACTCGGTTGTGGTTCTGGACGAGTACGTTTCTCTGGAGCAGGGAACCGGTTGCGTGCATATCGCCCCCGGCCACGGCACCGAAGACTTTGAGATCGGCCGGCGCTACAACCTGCCGGTCATATCACCGATTAACGCGCAGGGGTATTTTACGGAAGAGGGCGGCATTTTCGCAGGGCGGTTTTATCTCGAGACGAACAAGGACATTTTATCCGAACTGACACGTCACGGCGCGCTTGTGTGGCAGGAGACGATTACCCACCAGTACCCCCATTGTTGGCGTTGCAAAAACCCCGTCTTCTTCCGGGCCACCGAACAATGGTTCGCTTCCATCGACGGGTTCCGCGAGGATTTGCTGGCGGCCGTGGACAGGGTCAGGTGGATTCCTTCCTGGGGGCGGGACCGGATCTACAACATGGTCGCCAACCGAAGCGACTGGTGCATTTCGCGGCAACGATTCTGGGGTGTACCCCTGCCCATTTTCTACTGCGCGGCTTGCGGCGAAGCGGTCATTACCCAGGAAACCATCAGCCACTTACAGGACCTTTTCCGCGAGCACGGGTCTGACGTCTGGTTTGCCCGCGACGCGCACGAGTTAATCCCTCCCGGGATGCGGTGCCCGGCGTGCGGCGGCACGGAGTTCACTAAGGAAACAGATACAATGGATGTCTGGTTCGATTCCGGGTCGAGCCACTGGGCCGTGCTTACCCAGCCCGAGTATTGGCCGGGCCAGCGGTGGCCGGCGGACCTGTATCTGGAGGGTAGCGACCAGCATCGTGGTTGGTTCAACTCGAGCCTTACCACCGCGGTGGCGGTAACCGGCGACCCGCCGTACGGCGCGGTGCTCACGCATGGATTTGTTGTTGACGAACAGGGCCGGAAGATGTCCAAGTCTTTGGGCAACGTCGTGGACCCGCTGGAAGTCATGAAAGAGCTGGGAGCGGACATCTTGCGCCTGTGGGTCTGCTCTGCAGACTACCGCACCGATCTGGCGGCGTCATCGAACATTTTGGCCCAAACCGCAGAGGCCTACCGGAAGATACGTAATACCTTCAGGTTCCTTCTGGGCAACCTGTACGACTTCGACCCGGTACGTGACAGGGTGCCTTACGAAAGACTCTTGGAGTTGGACCGCTATGCCTTGCTGAAACTGCACCGTGTCATAGAGCGCGTGACCAAAGCATATGCGGAATACGAGTTTCACCTGGTCGCTCACACGGTTTACAACTATTGCGTAACCGATCTCAGCGCTTTCTATCTTAACGTACTGAAGGATCGCCTGTACTGCGAAGAGGCGGCCTCATTGCCGCGGCGGTCTGCCCAGACGGTCTTATACGATATACTGTACGCCCTGGTTCGCCTGCTCACGCCGGTACTTGCCTTTACGACGGAAGAAGTCTGGCGCTACATACCGGTCGCCGGCGAAAAGCCTGTGAGCGTGCAGTTGTGCGATATGCCCGAGGTGCAGCCCGAGTTCATCGACCCCGAACTGGAGGACCGTTGGGAACGACTGCTGGTCGTACGCGACGAAGTGATGCGTGCGCTTGAGTCCTTGCGGAAACAGAAAGTAATCCGCGATTCGCTTGAAGCGGCGGTAAAGCTGTTTGCGGGTAAGGAACTCTACCGGTTGCTGTCTGCGTACCGGCAGCAACTACCCTCCATCCTTATCGTTTCGGATGTGGACGTCTTGGGGCTGGACGAAGCCGGTCCTACGACGGTGGCTACCGGTCAGGAAGACTTGCGCCTGGCGGTGGAGCGGGCGCCTGGGGAGAAATGTGCCCGCTGCTGGGTTTATAGCGAGGACGTGGGTCGAGACCCCAACTTCCCGGACGTCTGCCCCCGATGCGCGGGCGTGTTGCGGCGTATGGGATAATCCGGTTGTCAGATCCTTGTACAAATAGCGGTAAAGCCGTTGGGTCCACAGTACCTTGCGCACGAACTGCCTGGTTTCGGGAAAGGGGATCTGGTCGAGGGCGTACCGTTCGCCTCTCCAGCGGGTTTCCTGTAACCATGCGTGGACGTTCCCAAGGCCGCCGTTATAGGCGGCCAGTACCAGGATGACGTTGCCGTTAAATTCCCGGAACAGGTAGGCGAGGTACCGTGTCCCCAGCCTGATGTTGTACGCCGGATCGTAGAGATAATCGGCCTTGAAACCCTGTTCTCCGTAATACTCTGCTATCCACCGCCCTGTTTCCGGCAAGATCTGCATCAGGCCGCGGGCATCCTCGGCCGACCGGGCACGGGAATCAAAGTTGCTCTCGGTTTTGATAATGGCGGCTACGAGGTAAGGATCGAGATTATACTGGCGGGCGTGGTACTGGATGAGTTCACGATAGTGGAACGGGTAATAGTGGCGGCCGATGCGGTCGAGGTTAAGGAAAAGCACGGCCAGGAAAAGGAGAAAAACCCACCACAGGTTACGCAATGCCGTATCACTCCGGGTGAAGCATCATCCAGGTCTTTATAACCCGGTCCCGGAGAGCTGTCAAGGAGCCGCTATTGTCGATTATCCGGTGGGCCTGTTTGCTTTTTTCCTCCTGGGGCAGCTGGGACTTTAGCATGCCACGGGCGGTTTCAAGGTTGAGGCCCCGCGCCAGGAGGCGCTCAATCTTTACGTTTTCCGGGGCGGTCACCACCCAGACCTCGTCTACGTACCGGTCGAGTCCGGTTTCAATCAGGAGCGGTGCCTCGATAACCATTACCCCGGGCCGGCTGCGGGCGGCCCGGATCTCTTTTTTTATGGCCTTCAGAATGGCGGGATGCACGAGCCGGTTCAGTTTGCGGCGAGCGTCGGGGTTGCTAAAAACAAGTTTTGCCAGTTGTGTCCGGTTAAGGCTACCGTCGGCGTTCAGGTACGCGGGCCCAAAAGATTGGGCAATCCTCCGTAGCAGCGGCGTACCCGGGGCGGTCAGTTTGCGGGCGATGTCGTCGGCATCAATGACCTCGGCCCCCAGACCCGCCAGAATCTTACTTACGGTAGACTTGCCGCTTCCCGCATCCCCGGTGAGACCGATAATAAGCAGAGACAACACCCTTTCTTGCCGGTAGTTCTCACGGCAGGGAACGGCGCACGAGACGGATGACGCCGAGCGCAATTAATAGGTAACCCGGCAATTTTCCGAGCTTGTGACCGATTCTGGCAACCGAATGACGCCCCAGGTTCAAGCCCAGCGCCGCGAACACAAACGTGCCTGTGCCGACTATAACGGGAGTAACGATCGCAAACGGACCCATTAGTCCCAGGGCAAATCCGGCGGCAAAGCTATCCATTGCCAGGGCCAGGCCCAGTAACCCGGCCTCGCGCAGTGAGAGGGTGCCGGAGCGGTCCAGGTCGGCGTGCAGCGGTTCAAACAGCACCTGAACCACCATGCCCAGCGGTGGGATGCGCAACTGAAAAACCCGTTCGCGCGCTCCGCGCGTCGTCTGGCAAAGAAGACACAATCCAATCAGAATGAGCAAGATGCCGCCTGCGGTTTCCGCGACGAAGGCCGGCGTGGCAAAGGCGACGAGATTACCCAGGGCCCCTGAAATGGCCACGGCAACGGTCGACAGAAAGCCGATGGTTAAAAGCGAGCTTACAGGCATCCTGATCTGCTTCAACCCGTACGCCAGGCCTGCACCAAAGCTGTCTACGCTTAAGGCAAAGCCGAAAAGCACCAAGGTGGTCAGGTCCACGATTTCTCCCTCCCGCGCCTCTGTTGCTTTTCCTAAACTATGGGGAGGGATGACCTTTGGTGCCTGGGCTAACCGGCTGTCGGTCGTCGGGACTCAGCCGTCGGGGGGCAGGTTCAGGTTTCCCCCCTCGACGTTCGATACCTGTTTTCGATGGGTTCCCGGTCGTCTCGTGGCGAAGGCGCAGGCTTTGCGCTTTTGTTTTCCTCCGGCGTGCGACGTCCGACCTCCGGCGTCCGTTCTGGCTGGCAGTGCGGACAGAAATAGGTCCCCCGCCCGCCGACCTTTATACGGGCGATGGGTTGGCCGCAGCGCGGGCAGGCCTGATGATTTCTACCGTAAACCCGGAGCAGGTTCTGGTAAGATCCTTCCTGTCCGGTACCGTCCACGTAGTCGCGGACACTGGTGCCTCCGTACGCTATACCTTCTTGCAACACCTCCCGGATGGCCTGGTAGAGGGCGCGCGTTTCCCGCGCGGTTAAGGACCCTGCCGGCCGTACCGGATGGATCTGCGCCCGGTGAAGCGCTTCGTCTGTGTATATGTTGCCGAGGCCGGCAATCAAGGTTTGATCGAGCAGTACGGCCTTAACACTCCTTTTGCGCCCGGAAAGCGCCTTGGCGAGCGTTTCCAATCGGAAGGTACTGTCAAGGGGTTCCGCGCCCAGATCCCTTAACCCGGGCACAAGCTGCAGGCGGTCGGCGGGAACCAGCCAAACGCGGCCGAACTGGCGGGGATCGGTGAAGCGCAAACGCCCTCGGTTCAGGCGCCAGACGATATGGGTGTGTTTGGGCAGCGGTCCCCCTTCCGGCTCGTACACGAGCTGACCGCTCATCCGCAGGTGAACGACTAGCGCTGCCCCACCTGCAAGATGGGCAATAATGTACTTTCCTCGCCGCTCGAGTTCCAGGAATGCTTTGCCCGGCAAAGTGGTCTGCAAGGAAACGATATCGGGAGAAGCCAGCACTTTCGGCAGGTAAACGTCAACGCTTACGATGCGCAGCCCTTTCAGGGCCACCCGCAAGTGGCGGACAATCGTTTCTACCTCGGGCAACTCCGGCACTTCGTCACCTTCCGTTTATCGTTGGACGGATTGCACATCGTACCAGTTAGACCCGGCCTTCAACTCTACGAGTAGCGGGACATTTAGCCGGACCGCGCCTTCCATTTCCCGCTTAACCAGCGCCGCTACCTCGTCAAACTCTTTCCTGGGTACGTCAAAAATAAGCTCGTCGTGTACCTGCAGCACCATTTTGGTCTCCAGCCCTCTATCTACCAGCTGCCGGTGCAGGTTTACCATGGCCAGCTTGATTATGTCGGCCGCGCTTCCCTGGATCCTGGTATTCACCGCCGCCCTTTCGCCGAAGGCCCGCGTGGTGCGGTTGGGGTGGAACAACTCGGGCAAGTACCGCCGGCGGTTGAACAGGGTCGTTACGTATCCCTCTTCGCGGGCGTCGCGGATTGTCTGCTCGATAAAAGCCTTTACCCCGCTGAAGCGGGTCAGGTAGCGGTCGATAAATCTGCGTGCCTCCTGCCGACTTACGCCAATGTCGCGCGCCAGGCCGAAATCACTTATACCGTAAACAATGCCAAAATTGACGGCCTTGGCGCGACTGCGCATTGCGGGCGTTACGGAGGCAAGCGGCACCCCGAATACCTCGGCTGCCGTCTGGGTGTGGATGTCCTGGTTTTCCCGGAACGCCGTGATCAATGCGGGGTCGCCTGAAAGGTGGGCCAGTATCCGCAGTTCGATCTGTGAATAGTCGGCGGCAAGGAGCAGGTTCTCGGGGTTCCGCGGGATGAAAACTTTACGGATTTTCCGGCCGAGTTCAAGCCGGACGGGGATGTTCTGCAGGTTCGGCTCCGCCGACGACAGCCTTCCGGTCGCGGTCACCGTTTGGTGAAAGGTGGTATGTAAACAACCGGTTGCGGCGTCGATAACCGCCGCCAGGCCGTCGGCGTACGTTCCTTTAAGTTTCACCAGCTGGCGGTAGGCCAGGAGCTTACCGACTATCGGGTGCTCTTCCACGAGCTCTTCCAGTACCGCAGCGTCCGTGGAGTACCCGGTTTTCGTCCGTTTCCGCGCCGGCAGCCGGAGTCGTTCAAAAAGAATATGGGCCAGCTGCTTCGGCGAGTTGATGTTGAACTCTTCACCGGCCAACCGGTATATTTCCAGGGCCAGAGTCTCTATGTGCTCGCTCAACTCGCGGGACATCCTCGCCAGCTGTTCCTTGTCAACCGCTATCCCGGCCAGTTCCATGGCGCTCAGCACGGCTGTGAGCGGCAATTCTATCTCGTAGTAAAGGGTTAGCTGGTCCTGCTGGCGCAGTTTTTCATTGAGCAGGGCGTAAAGGCGGCGGATGGCCTGGGCACGCGCCGCTACCGAAGCGAGCCCCGTGTTTGGGAGGACAAGGTTGAGCTGGTCGAGAGCAAGTTCGCTCAGGCTCCGGTTAGGGGTCATGGGGTTGACTGTATAGGCGGCGACCATGGTATCTAAGGCGATGTTCGCTACGTGCCATCCAAGCCTGGCACCGAGTTTATGGATCTCCTTGGCATCGTGGCAGATCTTGCCGATATTTGCATCCTCCAGGAGATTCTTGAGAAAAGACACCGCGGGCTCTTCGTGCAACCCGGGCAGTACGTACGTTTCTTCTCCTGCGGCCAATCCCACGGACACCGGTTGATTGTTAACGATGTCAAGCGCCAGGCCAACCTGCCCAACCCGGCGCACGTCGCGGTATAGATCTCGCAGTCCCCCGGCGTCGCCGACCACTTTGAACGGTGGCGCAAAAGTTTTAATTTCCTCTTGCTCCCGGAGAAGGTTCTTAATCAGGCTGCGAAATTCGAGGCGGCGAAAGACGTTTAGCAGGGCCGTGTAATCGGGGCCGGGCCACGCCGGCACCGCGTCCAGGTCAATCCCGGGTACACGGCGCTCGATGGTAGCCACTTCCTTACAGAGCTTGGCCTGGGCCCCGTAATCCCTGATAAGATTGCGCGCCCGCGGCGGCAATTCGCCGGCGTGCTCCAGCACGTGTTCCAGCGTGCCAAAACGTTGCAGTAATTCCGCCGCGGTCTTTGGGCCGATGCCGGGTATACCGGGAATATTGTCGCTCTGGTCGCCGGCCAGCCCTTTCAAATCCACCAGCAACCCGGGTGCCAGGCCGTAACGGGCCACGATTTTCTCCTCGTCGTACAGCTCCAGTTCGCTGATACCCTTGCGGGTTATTAGCACCTTGACGCGAGGTGAGACGAGTTGCAGGGTGTCTTTGTCCCCCGTAAGGATTACCACGCCGAGATCTTTTTCCTCGGCCTGGGTGGCAAGGGCGCCGATGATGTCATCGGCCTCGTACCCGTCGACCTCGAAGAAAGGAATGCGGGCGGCCTGCAAAACATCTTTAAGCAACGGGAATTGCGGGCGGAGTTCTTCGGGCGTGGCGGGCCTCGAAGCCTTGTACGTCTCAAGGGTATCGTGGCGGAAAGTAACCCTTCCCTTATCAAAGGCCACGGCCACACGATCGGGTCTTTCCTCGGCCAGGACTTTGAACAGCATATTGGTGAAACCGAAGACGGCGTTTGTCGGCAGGCCTTCGCGCGTGCTGAGAGAAGGGATGGCATGGTAAGCACGGTGCATGAGGCTGTTGCCGTCGATCAGTAGAAGTTTTTCCACCCGTTTTCACCCCGGTACTTTCATTATTTCAACGTACGGCGGCAAAATACCTGCACTGTTTGCGGCAGGACTTGGTATCCGGCTACCGAAGTAGTTAGAAAACAACGCGGGGGAAGTGGCGTCCGTGCGCAAGGTTCTTGCTTCGATCGTTGTGATCCTGTTAGTAAGTTGCGCCTGGTTGTCCAGGCCCACCGCCGTCCTGGCCAAAACGGCCAACGGCGTCAACCTTATACGTGAGGTCTTGGAGAATATCGAAGCGTACCACGTCGACGAGCCAGACCACGAGCTTCTCGTCCAGGGAGCCATCTGGGGGATTATAGACACGCTGGAGGACCCGTATACTTCATACTTAACCGGCGAAGAGTTGGCCGGTCTCCTGGAGGATATCGAAGGACGGTTTGGCGGTATAGGTGTCGAACTCGAAGGAAAGGTCGGCGAAGTACGCGTCCGTAAAGTTCTACCCGGCTCGCCGGCGGCGGAAGCAGGCTTGGCCCCGGGCGATCTTATTACGGCGGTCGACGGCGAGGACCTTGCGGGGCTCCCGCTGGAGGTCGTGGCCCTGCGCATTCGGGGGCCGGAGGGCACGACGGTGCGGCTGACCATCTTGCGGCAGGGACGGACTTTTGAAGTTTTGCTTACCCGGCGCAGCATCGAGCTGCCCAGTATCGAAAGCGCGTTGTGGCCCGGCGGCATTGCCTACGTGCAGGTGCGAACCTTCGGGTCGAGAACGGCGGGCCAGCTAAAGGAGACACTGCTGAAGTATAAAGCGGCCGGTCTTAAGGGCCTCATTATTGATTTGCGGGGGAACCAGGGCGGGCTTTTGGAACCGGCTGCGGAAGTCGCCGGTTACTTTCTTGGGGAAGGGCGGACGGTGGCCTGGCTGAAGGGGCGCGACACCGAAGAACCGTGCCGGGCAACGGGGAGTGCCCTGGTAAAGGGCATACCTGTCGCGGTGCTGATCGACGGGCTTACGGCCAGCGCAGCGGAGATACTGGCCGGCGCCCTCCAGGACTACCGGGTAGCGTTTTTGCTGGGGGAGCCGACCTACGGCAAAGGGTCGGTACAGGAATTGATTCCCTTAAGCAACGGCGGTTTCTTGCGACTTACCACCGCGAGGTATGCAACGCCTTTGCACCGCCCGGTGGACGGTGAGGGCCTTGCCCCCGATACGAAAATCGAAACACCTGCCCTGGTACCGCTGGTCGCC
>DMDP01000215.1 GCA_003445475.1 Peptococcaceae bacterium
ACGCCCGCAACTACCTTCTGCCCCGCGGCCTGGCCGAGCCGGCGACCGAAGGCAAGGTCAGGGAGATTGAGCGGATAACCGCCGTCCGGGCCCGGAAGGAGCGGCGTGCCGAGGAGCAAGCGCGGGCCCTGGCGGAGCGGCTGCAGAATATGGTGGTGCGCGTTCCGGCGCGTGTCGGCGAAGGAGGCAAGCTGTTCGGCTCCGTGAGTACGCGCGCTATCGCGGCGGCGTTGAAAAAAGAAGGGGTGGAGGTAGACCGCAAGCAACTGCACATCGGGGAGCCGATTAAGGCGGTGGGCCGGTACCGGGTGCAGGCCAGGCTGCATCCCGGCACGCAGGCCTCCTTCTGGGTCGAGGTGATCGGCGACGACGCTTGAACGTGTACCCCCTCACAACATGGATGCCGAACAGGCGGTGCTCGGCGCCATCCTCCTCGACGGCGAGGTTATCGCCCGGGTCGGGAGCATCCTTACACCGGACGACTTTTACCACGAGGCGCACCGCGAAATCTTCCGTGCGGCGCTGAGCCTCCACGACCGGGGCGCGGCGGTGGACCTGGTTACGGTCACCGACGAACTGCGCCGGGCCGGGACGCTCGACCGCATCGGCGGCGCCGCATATGTCGCCTCGCTGGCCGACCTCGTGCCCACGACGGCCAACGTCGAATACTACGCGCGCATCGTGGAGGAGAAGGCGCTTTTGCGCACACTGATCCGCGTCGCGGCCCGGATCGCGGAGATGGGGTACGAGGAAAGCGACTCCGCCATGCGGCTGGTCGACCAGGCCGAGCAGATGATTATCGAGCTCGGCAGCCGGCGGGCGCCCGGCGTCTTCATGGCGCTCAAGGACATCCTGATGCAGACCTGGGAGCGCATCGAGAAGATATACGAGCAGGGGCGCATCACCGGTATCCCGTCCGGCTTTGTGGATCTCGACCGCATCTTAAGCGGGTTTCAACCCTCCGACCTCATTATCCTGGCGGCCCGGCCGAGCATGGGCAAGACCAGCCTGGCCCTCTCGATTGCCCACCAGGTGGCCTCGCAGCAGGGGCTGCCCGTGGGGATTTTCAGCCTCGAAATGTCGAAAGAGCAGCTGGTGCAGCGGCTCCTCTGCGCGGAGGCGATGGTGGACCAGTACCGGCTGCGGACGGGGCTATTGCGCGAAGAGGACTGGGAGCGCCTGACGGAGGCCGCGGGTAGTTTGGCGCGCCTTCCCATATACATCGACGATACGGCGGCCTGCTCCGTGCGCGAAATGCGGGCCAAGGCCAGGCGGCTCAAGGCGGAAGTCGGCCTCGGCCTGCTCATTGTGGATTACCTGCAGCTGATGCAGCCCAACCGGCGGGCGGAAAACCGCCAGCAGGAGATCGCGCAGATCTCGCGCGCCCTGAAGGGGCTGGCCAAGGAGCTCAACGTGCCCGTGCTGGCCCTCTCGCAGCTCAGCCGCGCCGTCGAGCAGCGCCAGGACAAGCGCCCCCAGATGGCGGATTTGCGGGAAAGCGGTTGCCTGGCCGGCGATACCCTCGTGCAGTTATCCGATGGCCGGCGGCTGCCGATTAAAGAGATAGTCAGACAGGGTCTCCCCGTCGAGGTAATGGCCTTGAACGAAAAGACGTGGAAGCTTGAGCCCGCCCAGATCCGTAAAGGGTGGTGCACCGGAACCAAGCAACTGTTTCTTTTGCGTACACGCCTGGGGCGGGAGGTGCGAGCCACGGCCAACCACAGGTTCCGGGCTGTTGAAGGGTGGAAGCGGCTCGACCGGTTGCACCCCGGGGAGCATATTGCGGCCGGTGCGGTTCGGGTCGGCGAACCCGGCCGGCCATGCGACGGTCCGGTTTGTCCCGGTCGCTGCGACGTTTCCTGGGACCGGGTGATGAGCATCGAACCGGCCGGTGTTGAGGATGTATACGACCTGGAGGTTCCTGGTCACCACAGCTTTGTGGCCGGGGATATTGTGGTGCACAACTCCCTCGAGCAGGACGCGGACGTGGTGATGTTCATCTACCGGGATGAATACTACCGGCCGGAAACGGAAAAGCGAGGCATCGCCGAAATCATCGTGGCCAAGCAGCGGAACGGCCCCGTGGGCGTGGTGGAGATGGGGTTTTTGAAGGAGTTCACCCGGTTCGTCAGCCTGGCGCGGGAAACGGAAATCGACGCCCCCACCGGCGCGTAGCCGTCCTCCGTTGACAAAATCCGGGGCAAATGCTAAAGTTGATAAGGCACGGAGGGAACTGATTTGCGGGAATACGACGTGATTATTGTGGGTGCCGGCCCCGCCGGCATTTTTGCTGCCCTGGAGCTGGCGGAAAACCGGCCCGACCTTAAGGTGCTGATCCTGGAGAAGGGGGCCGACATTAAGCAGCGTTTCTGCCCCGCGCGCGAGAAGAGCAGGGGGAGTACGGGGTGCCGCTATTGCCTCCCGTGCGCCGTCGTCTGCGGGTGGGGCGGGGCAGGCGCCTTCAGCGACGGCAAGCTCACCCTTTCGGCGGCGGTGGGCGGCACGCTCGACGAGTATGCCGGCTCAGACCGGCTCGACGAGCTAATAGAGTACGTGGACGGCACCTATTTGCGGTTCGGCGCGCCCGCCGAGGTGTACGGCGAAATCGACCCGGAGGAGTTTGAGGCCCTGGAGAAGAAGGCCACCCTGGCCGAGCTCCAGATCGTGCCCCTGCGGATCAGGCACCTGGGTACCGGGCGCTGCGCGG
>DMDP01000014.1 GCA_003445475.1 Peptococcaceae bacterium
TTCTGCATTCTGATTGTTGCCGTGGCGGCTTACGCAGTCCGCAACGGCCTGGAGGTTTTGAGCCGGTTCAACCAGCTGTTTATCCCTCTCGTGGGACTACTGGCTATCGTTTTCGCGTTGTCGGTCAAAGATATGAAAATAGCACGGCTGCTGCCGGTTTTCGATGCCGGTCTGATCCATATCGTCAAAGGAGGCGTGACGCCCGCCATGTGGCTGGGGCAAATTGTCACCTTTGCCATGATCATTCCTTACCTGAACCGGCCGCGGGACGCCCACCGGGTAGCCACCCTGTCTTTACTGTTGATTGGCTTTTTCTTAACCGCGAGCATCCTCGAGGCACTGCTCATCTTTGGTCCTAACGTGTCGGCAGCGTGGGTTTTTCCAACCTTTAACGCCGTCCGGGTGGTCTCCATCGCCAATTTCCTGGAACGGCTGGAATCGGTTATTGTGGCGGTATGGGTGCTGGGCGCCTTCGTTAAAGTGGGGGTGTTCTACTATGCCGCCGTTCTGGGCAGCGCCCAGTGGTTTGGACTCAGGGACTACCGGCCGCTGGTCGCACCGGTGGGGGTGCTTCTGGTGGCCCTGTCTATTCTTCTCTGGGGCGAGAATATCGTAGAAATGCTATATTTTCTTACCGAAGTCTATGCGCCCTTCTCTTTGCTCGTTTTTGAAGTAGGGATACCGCTGTTATTGCTGATCGTTGCGCTGGCCAGGAGGAAGGGAGGGAGAGGCGCTGGCTAAAAGAATTGTCGTCCTCCTCTTGCTGCTGTTTCTAACCGGCCTCCTGGGCGGCTGCTGGAGCCGGAAGGAAATTGCCGAAGTGGCCGTCGTGCTGGGGACGGGCGTTGACTGGACGGCGGACGGCCGGATTCGGCTGACCGTGCAAATCGCCAGACCCACAGCTTTTGTCGGCGGCGGCGAGGCAATGGGCGCGGGAGGGGAGGCTCCGGCAAGCTGGGTGGTCTCCGCGGAAGGCAGAACCATTGAGGAGGCGGAAAGATACCTGGCCATGAAGGTCCCGCGCGACATCTACTGGGGCCACAGCGTCATTCTGGTGTTCGGAGAAGAAATGGCCAGAAAGGGAACAGGTATTGCGCGAAATTTCTTTCAGCGCGACAGACAAGTCCGGGAAACCATGTGGATGATGGTGGCCAAAGGCGAAGCCAAAGATTTTCTGGAAACATATTCGGCACTGGCGAAGACTTCGGCGCAGGCCGCCGGCTTTTTGACCAGGATGAAAACCACCTATGCCGTTCAAGTCCGGCAATACGCCGAGATGCTGGCCAGCAAGGGGATAGAGCCGACGGTCACCGCGGTGCAGGTCAAAGAAGCGGGGGTGACCCCGGGACTGAACCAGGAGACGAAGTCCCCGCCATACAAGCAAGTTCAGCTTGACGGCGCGGCGGTATTCAAGGAGGATAAACTGATCGGGTGGCTGGATGTGTACGAAACCAGGGGTCTGCTCTGGTTGAAAGGTGAGATTACGAAGGGCGTAGTCACGGTGCCGAGCCCGGGTGAGCGGGACAAACAGGTATCCATCGTGATCCGGCGGGGAAAAACGCAGGTTGTGCCGGTATACGACGGGGGGCACCTGCGGTTCGACGTTAAAGTGAAGGTGGAAGGGGAGATGGTGGAACAGCAAAGCCGCGAGAATCTGGCCAAACCCGAGAAGACTAGAGCCTTGGAAAGCGAAATGGCCGCGGACGTCAAAAGGCGGGCCGCCGTCGCGCTGGAGAAAGCCCAGTGGGAGTACGGCGTGGACATCTTCGGCTTCGGCGACGCTTTCCACCGGAGGTACAAAAAAGAATGGCGGAAACTGAAAGACCGGTGGGACAGGGAATTCGCACGGGCGGAGGTCGCTATTGCCGTTGAAGCCCATATCAGGGAGACAGGCCTCCAGACCAGGCGAGCCGGCACGCCGGAAAAATAATCGACGGTTTAAGAGCCAAGAAGTCAAAGACGGGGATGAGTAAAGTGATCGTGTTGTTGCTTATGCTGTTCCTCGGTATTATCCTCTTCGAAGTACCGGGCCTGGCAAAAAAGCAGATGTGGCGGGAACTCACCGCCTTTTCGGTCTACCTGTGGATCGGTATGGCCTTGAGCATCCCGCTGGCGCTGGGGGTCGACCTGCCCAACCCCACACAAGTTATCGAGGCGCTGGTCAAGCCCTTGTCGGAATTCTTGAGAAAATAGTTTTAATCCACCCACGCGAGTCCGGGACAGGCCGGCACCAGCCCCGCCGCGGCCCCGCGCGCGAGCAAGGCCTCAACCGCGCGCCGCCCGGTTTCGCCCAGATCGAGCGTCCAGTCGTTCACGTACATGCCGATAAAACGCGCCGCGCCGGCGGCGTCCAGCCCCCGTGCATAGCGGAGGGCGTGCCGCACCCCCTCGTCGCGGTGGGCCAGGGCGTACGCAATCGCCTCCCGCAGGAGGTTGGCGATTGCCTGCGCCCGTTGGTAATGCCGCCGGTGCAGGACGTTCCCGCCGAGAGGCAGCGGCAGTCCGGTCTCCCTCTGCCACCACTCCCCGAGGTCGACCACTTTTTTCAGACCCTCCCGCCGGTACGTGAGCTGCCCCTCGTGGATCAGCAACCCGGCCGCCACCTCCCCCGCGCGCACGGCACCGGCGATCCGGTCGAAGGGTACAACCCGGGTCTTAATCTCGGGTTGCCAGAGTTTCAGCACCAGGTAGGCGGTGGTCAATTCCCCCGGTACGGCAACCTCCGGTAGTTCGGCGCCGTCCGGAAAGCCCTCCCGCACAACCACCAGCGGGCCGTAGCCGTCCCCCACACTGGCGCCGCAGGAAAGGAGAAGGTACTGGTCCGCCACGTGCGGATACGCGTGAAAAGAAATAGCCGAAATGTCGTAAGTGCCGTTCAGGGCCGCCCGGTTGAGGCTTTCGATGTCGCGCAGGACGTGGGTGAAAACGTAGCCCCCGGTGTCAATAAGTCCCTCTGCCAGGGCGTAAAACATGAAGGCGTCGTCGGCGTCCGGGCTGTGGGCCAGGGTGAGTTCCAAAGCGGATCGCTCCTTTTCTTACAGATTAATCTCAAAAAGTGCGGATAATACGGTACTGCGTCGTGCGCTGGGCGGGCGTAAACCCCGCCTCTTTAACAACGCGAATAATCTCTTCCGGTGGTATCCGGTAAGTGGCGCCGGCGGCGCGCACAACGTTTTCCTCCATCATGGTGCTGCCAAAATCGTCGGCCCCGAAAAACAGAGCGATCTGGGCTACCCTGGGTCCCTGCGTCACCCAGGAGGCCTGGATATGCGGGACGTTGTCCAGCAGCAGGCGGGCCACGGCGAGCACCCGCAGGTATGCGGAGGCGCCGACTTTCGTCCCTCCCAACGCGGTGTGGTCCGGCTGGTAAGTCCAGGGGATAAAGGCGGTGAAACCGCCGGTTTCGTCCTGCAAATCCCTGACGCGAATCATATGGCGGATTCTTTCGGCGGGCGTTTCGACGCTGCCGAACATCATGGTGGCCGTTGACTTCAACCCGAGCCGGTGGGCGGCGCGCATGACCTCCATCCACTGCTGCCAGCTTATCTTCCGCGGGCTGATGATCCGCCGCACCCGGTTAACCAGAATTTCCGCGCCGCCGCCCGGCAGCGAATCGAGGCCCGCTTCCTTCAGGCGGACGAGGACCTCGGCGACCGGCAACCCCGACCGGCCGGCCAGGTGGACGATCTCAGGCGGCGACAGGGAGTGGATTTCGACGGTAAACCGCTGCTTGATCGCGCGAAACATGCCCGCAATGTACTCAAGATCGATGTCGGGGTTCAACCCCCCTTGAATGAGCACCTGGGTGCCGCCGGCCGCGACCAGCTCCTCCACCTTGGCGAGGACCTCGTCATACGTAAGAACGTAGGCGTCGCCGGCGTCCTTATCGCGGTGGAAAGCACAGAATTTGCACCCGCAAATACAGACGTTGGTGTAGTTGATATTGCGGTCGGCAACAAAAGTGACGTAAGGAGCAGGGTGCAGGCGCTGCCGCACCGCGTGCGCCGCCCGGCCCAGGTCCAGAAGATCCGCGTTCTCAAGCAGAAGCAGGCCCTCTTCCTCGGCCAGCC
>DMDP01000124.1:0-538 GCA_003445475.1 Peptococcaceae bacterium
CTCAACGAAAAATACTCGCGACGAGGGCAAACCGGAGCACGCCGTTGGATCCGCGGAGTACGATGCGGCAACGAAAAGAGCGGCGGCCGTCGTTGCCGCGGTGGCTTCCTTTCTCACTCCGTTCATGGGGTCGTCCATCAACGTCGCCCTTCCCTTGATCAGCGAGGAATTTGCTTTGGGCGCCGTGTTGATGAGCTGGGTGCCCGTGTCGTTTATCCTTTCGGCGACGATGTTCCTGGTGCCTTGCGGCCGGCTGGCGGACATCCACGGCCGCAAGAAAATCTTTTTCTGGGGCACGGCCGTCTACACCTTGTTTTCCCTGCTCTCGGCGCTGGCCTCTTCAGGCGTGACGCTGATCGCTTTCCGGTTCTTGCAGGGCATCGGCGGCGCCATGATTTTCGGCACCGGCGTGGCCATTCTTACCTCCGTTTTTCCTCCGTGGGAACGCGGCAAGGCGCTGGGGATAAATGTGGCCGCCGTTTACACCGGTTTGTCGCTCGGCCCCTTCGCCGGCGGTTTTCTTACGCATCTTTTCGGG
>DMDP01000124.1:850-1852 GCA_003445475.1 Peptococcaceae bacterium
GGTTTTCTTACGCATCTTTTCGGGTGGCGCAGCATATTCCTGGCCAACGTACCCCTGGGACTGCTCGTCCTGTTGCTGGTCTGGCTGAAACTTAAAGGGGAGTGGGCCGAGGCTAAAGGCGAAGCGTTCGATATCGGGGGCGCCGTAATTTACTCCCTTGCGCTGGTGGCAACGATTTACGGTTTTTCGGTGCTCCCGGGCAGCACGGGACTGTTGCTGGTTGCCCTCGGTACGGCCGGAATTGCGGCATTCATTGCCTGGGAGAGCAGGGTTTCGAATCCGGTTTTAGATGTTTCCCTTTTCAGACACAACAGGGTTTTTGCCTTTTCCAGCCTGGCGGCCCTTATCCACTACTGTGCGACTTTCGCCGTCGCCTTTCTGATGAGCCTCTATCTGCAGTACATCAAAGGCCTGACGCCGGAGGGAGCAGGGACCGTTCTGGCGGCGCAACCCGTGGTCATGGCCCTGTTCTCGCCCTTCGCCGGGCGCCTCTCCGACAGGATCGAGCCGCGGGTGGTAGCCTCGCTCGGCATGAGTCTAACGGTGGTGGGGCTTTTGGTGCTGGTTTTTCTCGAGTTCGAAACGCCCTTCGGCGTGATTGTGGCCGGCCTGGTCCTTCTCGGCATCGGCTTTGCCCTGTTTTCTTCGCCCAATACCAACGCAATAATGAGCGCGGTGCAAAGAAGGTTTTACGGGGTGGCGGCAGGAACGGCCGGGACAATGCGCATGCTTGGGCAGATGCTGAGCATGGGCATAGTTATGATGCTCTTTGCGCTGCTCCTGGGACAGGCACGTGTTACTCCCCAGAACTACGGCCTCTTCCTTACGGGCATGAAAATCTCTTTTGCCATCTTCGCCGTTCTCTGCGTCGGCGGCATTTTTGCCTCGCTGGCCAGGGGCAGGCTCCGGTGAGGAGCATAGAAAAATTCCCTCGCGGCAGGAAAATCTGGTAAGACGTCATATTTTTTAACAGAAGCTTGAAATATGGCGGGGGGGGGCGTT
>DMDP01000124.1:2097-5304 GCA_003445475.1 Peptococcaceae bacterium
CCCTACCCGCCGCTCTCCCGATCCCCCGCGGCAGAAAAATCGGGAAAGCCGTCATTTTTTTAAACAGAAGCTTAAAATGGGGGGGGTGATGCCGTTGACCGCCATACCGTGTCCGGAAAACTTAAGCTTGATCCGCTACGACGTCCAGCTGCTTGCCGGCCCCCAGGGCCTCGTCCTGCCGCCTTACAAAGGCTCCACGTTCCGCGGCGGCTTCGCCGGCACCTTCCGACGCCTGGTTTGCAGCACCGGCCGGCGGCAGTGCAAGCCCTGCGAGTTGAAATACACCTGCCCTTACGCCCTGGTCTTCGAGAGCGAACCCCCGCCGGGGGCCGAGGCCCTGCGCAACTACGACAACGTGCCGCGCCCGTTCATTCTCGAACCGCCGCTTGAGGAAAAGAAAGAATACAACCCCGGCGAACCGCTGGTCTTCAGCCTGATACTCATCGGGTGCGCAGCCAGTCTCCTGCCTTACTTCATTGTTACGCTGGACGAGTTCGGCCGCCGGGGTATCGGGCGGGGCCGGCGCCCTTTCATCCTTGACCGGGTTACGGCCGTCAACCCGTTAACCGGGGAAGCTGCGGTCATTTACCAGCACCCGGAGCGGGTTGTACGCCCCAGGGAATTGGGCGTTACCGCACGCGATGTCTGGCGACGTGCGGAAGAAGAGCTTGCGGGCGACGGTTCGCCTTCCGGCGTACACATTGCCTTCCTTACACCCACCCGCATCACCTATTCCGGCCGGCCGGCCCGCACCCCCGCGTTTCACGTTATCATCCGGAATCTGTTGCGGCGGATTTCGTCCCTTTGCTACTTTTACCACGGCTTCTCCTACAGGGCCGATTTTCCGGACATTATCCGGCGTGCTATGGAAATCTCCCTGGTGCAGGAAAGAACGCGGTGGTATGTCTGGGAACGCTACTCATCGCGCCAGGACCAGAAGGTTCCGCTGGGCGGGTTTGTCGGCGAGGCGGTGTACGCCGGCCCCGTGAGGGAGTTCTGGCCGCTGCTGCGCCTGGGCGAACTTGTTCACGTCGGCAAGGGCACAGTGTTCGGCCAGGGGAAGTTCGTTGCTTCGCCCTGCGGCGGCGAAGAAAATTCCGTTCAGGCATTGGGGACTGCACGCTGCCTGCAGTAAGCCCCGCTAAACTGAAGTTAGATGCACCCATTTTTCACAGGGTGCGGCATCGATGAGGAGAGAGGCGTGAAGATGTCCGGGCGGCAGCAACTGGAGCGCATCCTGGAGATCGACCGCCAGATCCGGGCCGGGAAATACCCCAACGCCCGTAGCCTGGCAGTCGAACTGGAAGTCAGCGAGCGCACCGTCTACCAGGACCGGCAGTTCCTGCTGGACAGGCTGCGCGCGCCCCTGGCCTACGACCGCCGGCGCGGCGGCTGGTACTACACGGACCCCACCTGGGCTCTGCCGGCGGTCCTGATGACCGAGGGAGAGCTCCTGGCCTTCTTCCTCAGCGTAGAAGTTGCGCGGCGGTACCTGGGTACGGCGTTCGAGGCCCCGCTGCGCGCGGCCGTCGCCAAGATTACGGCCGGGCTCAAAGAAAAGGTAACGGTGTCGCTGGAAGAATTGAGGACGTGCTACACGTTTGCCACTTCGCCCGTCGTTGCCGTAAAAGAGGAGTTGCTCCTGGATCTCGACCGCGCCATCCGCGAACGGCGCCGGGTAAAGATGCATTACTATACCGCCAGCCGCGACGTGCAGCAGACCCGGGTGGTGGAGCCTTACCACCTTTACAACCTGCGGGGCGACTGGTACCTGATTGCGTTCGACCACCTGCGGCAGGCCGTGCGCACCTTCCACGCCGGCCGGGTGGCCTGGTGGGAGGTGCTCCCGGATCACTTCGAGCGCGACTCCGGTTTCTCGGTCGAAACCTGGATGGCACAGGCCTTCCAGATGGAGCGCGGGGAGGAGCCCGTGGAGGTGGTAATCAGATTCGACGCCTACCAGGCCCGCTACATCCGGGAACGACGCTGGCACGCCACCCAGGAAGTGGAGGAACTGCCGGACGGCGGCCTGATACTGCGGTTCCGAACGGGCGGCCTCGCCGAGGTCAAACGCTGGGTAATGTCGTACGGCCCCCACGCCGAGGTCCTGGCGCCGGAAAGCCTGCGGGACGAAGTGGCAACCGAGGCGGGGGCCGTCGTGGCATTATATGGAGGCACGTCGAGCGGGAGATGAACTGCAGAGGGTGCGAGAAAGGGACGCTCGCTGCCGGCAAAAAGGAGCGTGGGTATGGCGCCAGGCGTTTTTCCGCCCACAGTCATAAAGTGCCTTTTATGGACCGCCCGCGCCTTCGGCTATGCGGTACTTGGTGCGGTCGCCCTGGTTGTGTTCTCCCCGGTTCTGTTGTTCATGCTGGCGCTGCTCGCCCTGCTGGTCGCTGCCGGCCTCGGTTTACTTGGCTTTGCCTTGGGCCTGGCGGCGATACCCGCGTACATCCTGCACTCCCTGTGCGGCCTGCCCTTCTGGTTCTGGATGATCCTCACCGGGACGGGAGCGGTGTTGCTGTGCGTGGGCGTGCTCGTGTCCGCCTGGAGTGAGTGTTCGGGAGACCGTACCGGTACGGGGGAAACCTGCAGCAGACCGGCCCCTCTCCTTTGGCTCCTGGCGGCACTATTTGCTGCACGTTGTTGGGGTGAGTCTACCGGAGAGTGACCCGGGCGCGAGGAGAGCGTTTTCTGTGCTCGACATCATCAAAGAAATCGTTCAGGACGGCTTCATCGACCGGTGGCCCACCGATGGCGAAGACCTTCTACTTCTGGTGCGGGCCCTGGGCTACTTTCGGCAGAACGCGTTGTGGGCCGCCGTCCAAGTTCTGGAGGAGGTGGACAACTGGCATTCTGCGACCACGAGAGTGCTTGCCTGCTACGTGCCGGAAAGCACGCTTTTGAACGCGGCTGCGGAGCTTTACCATAAAACCTTTGGCGGCTCAAACCGCCGTAGTTGCTCCGTGGGGCGCCCGGCTTGGCTACCTGCGCGCTTCCCTGGCGGCCATCCTCGCCCATCGGTACGCGAGAGGCGAGGTATTCGCCGCTCGGGTGGCGGCGGTGATGGGGCCGGACTACGACCCGAACGAGCGGCTGTATATTAAGGGGTGGCGGGGGGGGGGGGGGGGAGAAAAATCTTGGGGGGTCGGGAGAGGGGCGGGGGGGGGAAGAGGGGAGAACTCGGGGGGGGCCGCTTCATTAAAA
>DMDP01000224.1 GCA_003445475.1 Peptococcaceae bacterium
CGGGAAGGCGAGCGGCAGGCAAAAACACCGCGGATTTCCGGGCCAAAGGGCGTTCTGGTCTGCAGCGTGTCCCGGCGCGCCCCGTGGCACCAGTAAAGTACGATCAGGTGGGTTGCTCTATCCACATCTTTCAGCCCGGGAACAAATTCCGGGTAGACCTCCAGCTCTGCCGTCCGATCGGAAAAACGCCCCTGGTACGGCGCCTCGTCGGGCGTCCGGTAAGGGCTGTGGACCACCCCAATGGGCACCAGCTCCAAAAGAGCACCTCCCTGAATTAAGCTGACAGGGTCATTGTCCACCACCCCGCCCGGGGAAATGCGCAGCCCGTTCACCGCCCCGGGCTCACAGGGTGGCAAATAGAAACAAACAAAAAGCCACGGAACCCCCCTTCTCTTCAGAGAAGGGTATTCTGGGCCTCCGTGGCCACTTTCCGGTTTTGACGCTTATCGCACCGTTAGCACGGGAGAACGGCGGTTCCGTGCCGCCACTTTCTCTGAAGAAAAATTAGCACGCATCCGGCCGCCAGGTCAACACAAACCGACCTAACCGCGCACCATTTTGGCGCCGCACTGGGGGCAACGCAGGTCCACGCAAGGGGTTCCCGGCGTGTGCGGCACCTGCGTCCCGCATTGCGGGCAGACACAAACGCCGCCCGGGCCCCCTCCGGGCGTACCCGGGGCGTTGCGACCACGGCCGCACCTTCCCCCGCCACGGCCGGCGCCCCGTCCGCCACTGCCACCGCGACCGCCATTTCTTCCTTGTCCGCCGCCCTGACCGCGTCCGCCGCCCTGACCTCGCGGCATGGTTATACCCCCTTTGGGTCGCCCCTACCACGGGTGCGTCCCGATCACCACTTCCTTGCCGAACTTGGCCCGCAGCTTCTCCGCCAGGCCTTCGACATCGATCGGACATTTGGCAGTGGTTGTCGCCTTGACGATACAGGTCCCGATGTGAATCACGTCAAAGTCGCGCCCGTAAGCCTTCGCAAGGTCGGAAATCAAACCCACCTTGGGCATTACCAGCCCCGGACAATCCCCGCAGTCGCCCATGGCCACAATGTCAAGTTCCTGTCCCTGATAGCGGGCGAACTCTCCCTGCCTCTCCTGGATGGCTTTGAAGCACTTCATACAGGAAACGCAGGTGATATCCTTGATCTTTTTGCACGAGATGATGATAATCCTGGCCACGCTCCCAACTCCTCTCCTGAAGGAATGGTTTGTCTGATGTTAACATATGTTCGCAATCGCGGCAAGTACCTTGCGCGGCGGTCTTCACCCGCCGACGGTTTGCCGTTCCCGCTCACGCCTTGTTTCCCAGGGTCTGACCAGGGTCTCGTAAATCCACCGCGACCGCTTCGCCAATACCGGACTGATCAGAGCAAGGAGCAGTATGTAGAGTGCCGCCAATGGCTGCAGGATCCCGGCCACCCCGGCGGCGGCGGCAAGCCCGGCAACGATGACGGCAAACTCGCCGCGGGCCATGATGGTGCAGGCCACATTTACCGCCGCCCGCCCGCGGTAGCCGCACACCCAGGCACCGATAAAGCCGGACAGAAGGTTACCCGCCACCGTCGCCACGACGGCAAGCAGGGCCAGCCAGGCAGCCGGACCGAATGTCCGGTAATCGATGCCCATGCCGAACGTGAAGAAAAAGACGGCACCGAAAAGGTCGCGCATGGGCGCCACCATCTGGATGAGCCGCTTGGCGTGCGAGGTCTCCGCCAGGACAAGGCCGATGAGCAGGGCGCCCACGGCCTCGGTGACGTGGATTCTTTCCGCCAGGCAGGCCATTACCAGAAGCAGCGTAAAAGACACCACGATAAAAGGTTCGCCGCTGCGCATATTCAACCAGCGGTCAAGGTACGGACCCATGCGCCGGCCCAGGAGAAGTAGGCCCGAAATGAAGGCCACCGTGATCAGGCCGGCCAAAAGCCCGGTCAACAGGGAAGTTTGCCCCGCCAGCAGGTATCCTGAAAGTATGGAGAGGTAGACGGCGATGAAAGCGTCCTCGAAGACAAGGATGCCGAGGATCAATTCGGTCTCGGGGTTGGCGGTGCGTTTCAGGTCGACCAGCAGTTTGGTGACGATGGCGCTGCTGGAAACGGTTGTAATGCCGGCCATCACCAGCGTCTCCGGCCAGGAATGAAAAAACAACCAGCCAAGCGCAATACCCCGCAGGAAGTTCAGGCCGACGTAGATGCTCCCCCCCTTGGCCAGGGTGGCGCCTCCCTGAACAACCCGGCTGGCCGAGAACTCTAAGCCAAGATAAAAGAGGAGCAAGAGGACGCCCAGCCGGCCCAGCAAGGCCGTGGATTCGGTAGACTGTACCAGGCGCAGGTCTAACCAGGTGCCGTGGGGTGCGTGAGGGCCGCACAGAATCCCGAGGAGAACCAGCAGAGGTATGGCCGAAAAGCGAAACTTGCGTGCCAGCAGGACAGCGGCGCTGATGATAGCAAAAGCAACGGTCAGATTGGTGATGCTGTCCGCCACGTTCTACCTCCCTTCGCCCGTCACCATCCCTTCAAACCGTGCAATGGCATCCCGGCGGCCGGCGACAACAACGGTCTGTCCCGGAACGAAGGTGAAACCGGGGCCGGGATTGATGGCCGTACATTTCTTTTTCTTGCTGTCCACCTCTTCAATTACGGCTATTACTGTTACGCCAAGGTTTTTGCGCAGGCCGAGTTCTCCGATCGTCCTGCCAGCAACCGGGGCCTGCGGCGCCACCTTGAGCCACTCGATGCACAAATCGGCAATCGCCGCTTCCAGCTTTTCGAGCAGTTTCGGTTGATAGAAGGCGCCGCCGATAATCGACCCGACCTGTCGTGCCTCCTGGTCGGTAAGGGTTACGGAGCAAGTAGGTTCGTCTTCTGCGGGCGCAAAATAAAACAACTCCCGGTTGCCCTCATCGTAAATGATGATACCGAGCCGCTCACCGCCCTCCAGCTCGACCATGTACTTCTTGCCGAGTCCGGGCAACTCCGCTTCTTTAATCAGGGCCACCTTCATACCCCCCGGCGAGCAAAAAGTTACAACTCGTGCACAAGCTCATTATAGCATTCAGGCAGTTGCAAAACCACGGTTAATTGCGCCTTGCAACAATAGCCCGCGGCACTGTTGTATATTATGATTATATATATGCAGAAAAAACCGCCAGGTAAGAGAACGGAGGTTAAGACACGTGGACAGGCTTAAAGTTACGGTGCTTTCCGAGAATACGGTTGGCGCACCGCTGGGTTTGGTCGGTGAATGGGGGCTGGCCTTGCTGGTGGAAACCGCGGACGCCAGGGTTCTCCTCGACACCGGCGCGCAGGGGCACGTGGTGGCAAACGCGGCGCTCCTGGGGGCGGACCTGCGCACTGTGGATGCCCTGGTGCTGAGCCACGGGCATTACGACCACACCGGTGGCTTGCGAGCCTTCCTCGAGGTGCGCGGTCGCCTGCCGGTGTACGCCCACCCCCGCCTTTTTGACTACCATTACAGCACCGTCCCGCAGAAGCGCTATATCGGTGTACCCTTCCGGCGGGCGGAGCTCGAAAGTCTTGGGGCAGGCTTCATCTGG
>DMDP01000169.1 GCA_003445475.1 Peptococcaceae bacterium
TGCCGTGCCGCAAAATAAGACGGATGAGCCGCCGCGTCCGGCCCCAAAGGGGAAGGCGGCGGTTGAGCCGCACTACCGGAAAGGGGTACCGGCTGTCGTCGTGGGCCAAATCCTGCGGCTCGCTAGTCGTCAGGACCGTGATTTTGTGGCCCCGCTCCGCGAGGGCGCCGGCGATGAGGGGGACGTAGGTCGCCGGGCCGCCGATGTCCGGCGGGAAAATACCGGTAACGATGAGAATTTTCATTAGCCTTTGGTTCGCAGAACACCTCCGCGCGTCACTCCGGAAAAGGTTTGGCACTGTTTTAGGATATTTTACCACTACTTTAATCTCTGGTTCTACAAACCCCAATAAATGGCACCGGCGCTGGTGATGGCTTCCTTAGGCAGAACGCGGCGGACGTCAACGAGGACGCCGGGACCGCCCGCGTTATTGAGCAGCCCGAGATATGCTGCGGCCTCTTTTTCGCGGAAAACCTTGTGGGGCACGGCCAAGATGACGGCGTCGTAGCGCTCTCTGCCGGCGAAGGGATCGCTCACGGGCTCAAGCCCGAGGTGGCGGATTTTTTCCGGCTCCACCAGCGGGTCGTAAACGACCACCGCGACCCCGTAGTTCGCTAGTTCCTGCACCAGGTCCACCACCCGGCTGTTGCGCACGTCCCGCACGTTTTCTTTGAAGGTGACTCCGAGGACAAGGGCCTTCACATTGAGCACGGCTTTGCCGCTGCGGATCAGGAGCTTAACCGTTTGCTGGGCCACGTAGAGCCCCATCTGGTCGTTGATCCGGCGGCCGGCTAAGATCACCTCGGGGTGGTAACCCGTTTCTTCGGCTTTGTAGGTGAGGTAGTACGGGTCCACCGGAATGCAGTGGCCGCCTACCAGTCCCGGTTCAAAAGGGAGGAAGTTCCACTTGGTGCGGGCGGCGGACAGGACCTCGCGGGTATCGAGGCCGAGCCGGTGGAAGATAAGCGCCAGCTCATTCATCAGTGCTATGTTGAGGTCGCGCTGGATGTTTTCGATCACTTTAGCGGCCTCGGCGGCTTTGATGTTGGGTGCGCAGTAAACCCCCGCTTTGACCACCAGGCCGTAAAGCCACGCCACCTTTTCACGGGTCTCTTTGTCCTGAGCGGACACCACTTTAACGATTTTTTCGAGGGTGTGTTCCGGGTCGCCCGGATTGACGCGCTCCGGCGAGTAGGCGATTTTGAAGTCTCTACCGGCCTTAAGCCCGGAGGCTTCCTCAAGGATGGGCAGGCAGATCTCTTCCGTTACGCCGGGGTAGACGGTGGACTCGTAAATAACGATGGCTCCGGGTGAGAGATTTTGCCCGACCAGGCGGCTCGCCTCGACCAGATGGCGGAGGTCGGGCCGCTTGTGGGCGTCCACCGGCGTGGGCACAGCAACGATGATAAACTGCGCTTTACGCAGGGCTGCTGGGTCAGCCGTAAAAGTAAGGTGGGGCGCCTGCAAGTCCGCCGGCGCCACCTCACCGTTTTCATCGACGCCCCGCCGGAGGGCCTCAACCCGGCAGGGGTTGATATCGAAGCCGATGGCCCGGGTTACCTTGGCAAAAGCCGTAGCCAAAGCGAGTCCTACGTAGCCGAGGCCCACGATGGCGACGCACGGCATATCTTTCATAAGTTCAATCCACCTTCACTTCTTTGGCCCAGTCACGGTTTTCCTGATACCAGCGACAGGTTTTTTCTAGGCCCTCTTCAAAAGGCGTCTGCGGCTCCCAGCCGAGTAGGCGCCGCGCCTTCGTAACGTCCGCCCAGGTGGCGGGCACGTCGGCCGGGTGGCGGGGTTTAAATTCGAGACGGGCTTTTTGCCCCGTAAGTTTTTCAATAAGCTTGAGCGCGTCCATTAAAACTATCGGCCGGTCTGAGCCCAGGTTGATGATTTCGTAGCCGAGGGGTTTGAGCGCGGCAATTGTCCCCCGGACGATGTCGTCTACATAGGTGAAATCGCGCGACTGCTGCCCATCGCCGTAGATAATGAGGGGTTTTCCTTCGCTGATCCACTGAATGAAGCGAAAGAGGCTCATATCCGGCCGGCCAGCCGGACCGTAGACGGTGAAGTAGCGGAGTACCGTGACGTCGAGACCGTAAAGGTAGTGGTAGGTGTAGCAGAGTGCCTCCGCCGCCTTTTTCGAGGCGGCGTAGGGGGAAAGGGGCCGGTTCGTATCGGCGTCCTCTCGGTAGGGCATGGGGTTTTCTTTACCGTAGAGGCTGGAGGTCGAGGCGAGGATGAACTTTTGCACCCCGAATTCGCGGCAGAGTTCTAAGAGGTTTAGGGTGCCGGTCACGTTCGTTTCCACGTAAACCCACGGGTTGGCGACCGACTGGCGCACCCCGGCCCGCGCAGCGAGATTTATTACGGCAGCGAAGGGGGGCTTCCCCTGACTTGTGGTTTCTTTCGCGGTGGCGAAAACCAGGTGGAGGCTTTGGCGGTCGCTGATGTCAATCCGGTAGAAGCTGAACCCTGGAAGAGCCTGAAGCTGCTTCAGCCGATACTCTTTGAGGTGGACATCGTAGGCGTCGTTGAGGTTATCCACTCCGACGACACAGTAGCCCTGTTCGAGCAGAAGTTCGCTCACCCGAGCAGCGATGAAACCGGCGCAGCCGGTGACGAGGATGGTACTGCCTTGTTGAGGGAGATTTTCGCTCATTCCGGCCCCCCTTATTCTTGGTGCAAGATTAGGTCGGATAATGTGGTGCTACAAAATTCGCCGTCAGAAAGGGTTTGTCCTGCTGAAAACCTTTGCTTTTTAGGGTTTGCTCCACTCACGTTTGATTACCGTCTCTAGGAAAAGAAATGCGCTGGCCTTTTCGGAGGCCCGTATTCACGACCGCAGGTGATAAACGCCGAACAAACAAACACTTAGTTCTCTGGACGGGTAGGTCAGTTCCCAACTTGCGCCAGCACACATTATCCCGTCCCTCCGTCCCGTAAGCCCAAGGGTCGTGGCCGGCGATACGCAGCGTCGCCCCGGACACCTTTCGGAGGATCATCGGCATCGCCCGAATCAGGAGATCGAACCCCTTCACAGGATCCAGACGCCCCACAGTCTCGATGAGGGGTCCCTCGCCCAGACTCCAGGCCGAGCGCAGATCCTGGGAAGGTGTCTCATGAACCGTTCCGGCTCGATGCCGTAATGGATCACTTGCGCTCTGTCTGCAGGGTGCCCGCAATCATGCACGAGCCAAGCCTTCCCTGCCTCCGAGATGGTAATGACTCGGTCGGCCCGGTACCAGACGAGGTGGAACAGCGGGAACGCCCGGTGGCCAGACGAATGTGCAGTGTAAATGCCGTGAACGGAACAGATTCATAGGACGGACGGTATCAGCCAGCCACTGAAGAACCCGGCCACGTCCGCTTGGGGAAGGTGGGTGTGAAATAGATCGGGGCGCTCGGATTTAACCAACCTCGCGGCGTACAAGAGATGGCGTCCGTTAAACACGCGCTTGCTCCCCAAAGGCACCATCCGGATGCCCTCCCCCTCGAAGTCCGGTCGGAGGGACCGGCTCCCCCGCCCCTCCTTTAGGTAGGCCACCGCCTCCGCCCCTGCCCGCTTCAGGTGCCGGTAGAACGTCAGGATGTGCAGCTCAGCCTTGCCAGAGGAGAGGGTGTTGATGAGGTAGAGGACTTCCATGACTGTCTACCCTCCAAGCCGCAGCGCAATCCACAAACCTGTGAACCCCGCAGCCCCAAGGACCCAAAGCCAAATAACCCACTGAAAACAGCGCAGGATATCTCGTTCAACCCCCCCTGCTGCAAGGCTGGCCAGCAGCCCCGCTGCTACCATCCTGTGACGGTACGGATCACCACCCACAACAATCCCCATCGTCGCGATAATTAAGACTCCAACCGTCATGACCGCACACGCAACCGCAGCGCCCTTCCGCCGGTAAGCCAAGAAAGCGATGACCGCCAACGGAAAGAGGACGTACCATACCAGCATATTCAGCGCTTCCACCTGTGTACCGATTCCGTAATCCATGAAGAACCGCAATGGACTAGGAAAAAAAAGTCCCCGCAAAAATAGCACAGCCAGATTCCTTCCGGAAAGAGGATCTTCTACGTCTACAAACCGCGTGACAGTGGCCTCAGACCCGGAAAACCTCGTGATAAAGTACTCTTCCTGAGTTGTGCGGCTCCAGACCATTTGTTGTATTTGATCCAGGAGAGGAGGGACAACAAGTACGCCACCCAACACAGCTAGCCCAGCAACCTTCATAAAAGAAGAGAATCGCAGCCGCATGGTCAAGGTGTAATAACCGAATACTCCCATAATCCCTACCATGGCCCAGGGTGCGCCGCGAAGCCAATACAAGACCCAAACACACAACCCAGAGCCTGCAAATCGCCACAAATAGCTCTTCTTTGGATTGAGGAGAATCCATACAATAAGCACGAGACAAAAGCCGGTCGCGATTTCCTTCAGGTTAACCGCTGAGAAGATGATAAAAGGCGGGAAAAGACCTGTGATCAGTAATGCCCGCCATCCGGCCTTTCGGTTCCCGAACAGCCAACGCGCGATGTCAAAGGCAAAATACGGCAGCAATGAACCAAGAAAAACGTTGACCACCTTTGGCAAAAGAATGTTGGCTCCGAAGATCGAATAGAGCACGTTCCCAAGGTGATAGTAGGCTCTTCCAGCAGCGAAAGAACCGATTCCGTATACCTGATACACCGCAGCGTGGTGAAAGACACGCTCATCATCGTACTGGAAAATTGCAGACAGAAGAATGGCTACTATGATGCGCACAGCGAACAGAAGCGAATACCATGCAGCGGCTTTCGGGATAGGAAAACGGAGCACCAATGCGGTACCTGCTAACCATAAGACCAGCATAAGTGGGGCGGCGCAAACGACGTCCCGGCCTGACACTGGCACCAAGCGATCGAGGTCAACAAGAGATGCGACATGAAGGGCGATGCGGGCTGTCATATAACCCACGATAAGGACGGCAAGGAAGACTATTGCCACTCTCCCAGCATGCTGGCGTCTCCACGTTGCCTCAACAGACTGCATCGACACCTCACCGCCAATATTGTTTATCGCAGACGGGTTAGAATGGAGGCCGCCTGGTTCTCCAACGTATACGCCTGGGCGTCTTCCCGTGCGCGAGCAGCCGAAGAACAGGCCACCTCAGGCTCTTTCAGCAGATAGGAAACTGCCTCGGCTATCACCTTGGGGTTCCCCGGCTCCACCAGCCACGCGTTCTCCCCTGCCGCAACACTTCCCGGAGGGACGGCAAATTCGTGGTCACTATCGGGACACCGGTTGCCATGTATGCAAAAAGCTTCAAAGGCATTTCTCCAACCCACGTTACATACAGCGGGCTTAAAGGCAGAACTAGGATATCGGAAGCTCGCAACCACAGTGGCACCTTCGTGTTAGGCACCCGATCGACGAATCGTATTCGGCCCTCAGGGACACCGGCTCGGCTGGCGATCTCTAAAATAAATCGGCACCGCCTCTATCCGCCCCCCCATGCAGAGCAAGGAGGGTCCTTTGCTGTTGAAGGAGGGCAGGAACGCTATAGCCTTCACTAACTCAAGGATGCCCTTT
>DMDP01000221.1 GCA_003445475.1 Peptococcaceae bacterium
GGCCGGCAGGAGGTGTGTGGCGCCCAGCGATCGCAGAAAAGCGTTGACGTTTTCCACCTGCAGCGAGAAGGAAACCTCAGGAGGCACCACCAGGTGCAGTTCCCTGAGACCGTACCCGGCGGGCAGGCGGGAGGGCAGGCGAACGGGGAAGTCCACGGCCTGCTGTGCTTCTGCCAGGGTTACGGTACGTTCACTTTCCCGGCCCTCGACGTATACTCGCCCAAACGAGGCCAGGTCGATTGTGCCGCCGCGTTCGAGCACGCGTTCGATTTGGGCCATGTCCTGCCGGGTGATGTTGATGACCTGAAAGCGTTCCACGCGAAAGATATTCAAGAACTCGCCGGCCAGGCCGCGCACCGGCCCGAAACTGAAGGCAACAACCAGGGCCGCAGCGGCGGCCACCGCCGCCCAGAGCTTTTTGCTGCGCATTCCGGACGCTCCTTTCTCGTTTGTCGAAGCCGTAAGGAAGCGGGAGGAGAACTGCCGCCACGCCTCGGGGGTGCCTTCCGCGCCGGCGGCCGCGGCATACCTTTCCAGGCAACTGGTAACGCTTGCTTCGTTTTCCTGCAGTGTGGCGGCAAGCCGCCGGCAACGGGGGCAACGTGCCAGGTGACGGTCGATGCGTGCGGCCCGCCAGCGGGATACTTCTCCGTCAAGGTATGCCTGCAGGATTCCCTCGTTGTAACACAAGGTGCTCACCCTCCCTCCTTTACGTAATACTCTTTAAACCTGGCCCGCGCGCGGGCCAGAACGGTGCCCACGGCGCTCCTTTTTATGCCCAGGGCGGCGGCGATTTCGGCGTAGCTTGCGCCCGAGTACCTCAGCCACAGGCAGGCGCGGTCCCGGGGCGAAAGCCTGGCCAGCGCCGCCCGTACGCGGAAAGCCTCGTCATCCCGCACAAGTTTCTCTTCCACGTCCGCCTCCCCTTTGTTCGCGTGGGCATAGCTTGTTTGCAAGGCTTCACGGTGCGCCCGGCGGCGTTCACGCCGCAGGTGATTGGAGGCCAGATTGGCCGCGACCCGGTACAGCCACGCGCGGATATGGGTATTGTCTTGCGGCGGCGAACGGTACAGGCGCAGAAACGTTTCCTGCACGATGTCTTCCGCTGCTGCCGCATCTCCCACGATACCGCCCACCACCCGCAACAAGGCTGCGTAGTGGCGCAGGAAGATGTTTTCAAAATCGCCGGGCGCCGCATGATCCACGTTTCTAACCCTTTCGGAACGCGTTCCTGAATATATTAACACCACGGGGTGTGTTTTTGTAACCTTATCAACCTGTTACTGGAAAATTCTGGCGGGACCTGTATTGACATCAACGGGCTTCTGGTCTATAATGAAGCCGGTGCCGAGTCTGTTCACAAGGGCGGTGAAAGCGGGGTGATTTAACTTGGCGGTCAAGGTGGTATGCCAGAACAGGAAGGCGTGGCACGATTACCAGATACTCGAGACTTACGAGGCCGGCATGGTGCTCACCGGGACCGAGGTTAAATCGCTCCGTGCCGGGCGGGCTAACCTGAAGGACAGCTTCGCCCGGATTGCCGACAGCGAGCTGTGGCTCGAGAATATGCACATCAGCCCTTACGAGCAGGGAAACCGGTTCAACCACGACCCCAAGCGGGCGCGCAAGCTCCTGATGCATAAGAACGAAATCATGCGCCTGTGGGGGCGGACGCGGGAAAAAGGACTTGCCCTTATTCCGCTCAAGGTGTACTTTAAAGACGGCCGGGCCAAGGTAGAGCTGGCCCTGGCCAGGGGCAAAAAGATCTACGACAAGCGCGAGGAGATTGCCCGCCGCGAGGCGCGGCGCGAGTTGGAGCGTGCCTTGCGCCGCCGGGCCTGACAACGTGGGGGCGACGAGGTTTCGACGGGGGAAGCGGTGGCGAGAGGAGCGAGCCGGGGTCGTCACCAGCCCGCAATACGGTGGCAAAACAATAAACGCCAACAAGACCGAACTCGCTCTGGCTGCTTAATTCAGCCAGCATCCTAACGGTTCTCGCCTGCGGAACCGGCTAGGGTGTCAAACTAGCAGGCTTGCCGGCCGGCCCTTCCCGGGGGCCGGGCCGGGACACACACCGGGATAGCTTGCGGGCAGCCCGGCTGCGGGCGGCGCGCAAGCGAAAGCCAGTACGCAGCCTGCGCTCGGAGAGCCTCTTGCGGTCGTTCCTTCGGACAGGGGTTCGACTCCCCTCGCCTCCACCACAAGAAAAAAACCCGCGGCATACCTCCGCGGGTTTTTGTTTAAAGCGAAGGCTTCGCGGCGCTTGATTACTTACCACCTTCTAGCTGCGCTGCCTACCACGGTGAGCGCCAGGAGCAGGACCCAGAGGGGAAGGGAATACAGCCACCGCATTACTGGAAGACCTCCTTTCCTTGGGTGAAACTTCAATGTATTGACCGGCCCGCCACACCACAAGGCGAGCCCGAAAAACAACAGGCAGGTATTTGCGAGTACCTGCCTGGTGTTCGGCAGCCCGGCAGCCTGATCTTTTACGTCAGGCCCGTGGCTTTGTGCCCCCTCCTCGCGGCGGGTTCACCCTTTCGCTACCAGACGGGAGTCGGGTAACATCTTGTTGCATTTAAACATATATCATAAATTCTTATCAGGCCTGAAAGAATCCTGCTCGAAAATAGGAGAATTTTTTGATAATTACTGTCGATCCGTGTCATAACTTGACGAAATCAACGCTTAGGGGGGAAAACGACTTGAAATAGCCAGAAGGCTCCGACGCCGATGATAAAGTCGCCCACACTGAAAGCCGCCGGAAAGGGAAAAGGCCGGGGGACATAAAAGTTGTCGGCCAAAAAAGTCAGGCGGGAGGATTCGTCCATGAGGATGCTGTGGCAATCGGGGATGCCCTGTTGCATTTTGGCAATCATTTCTGGAGGCGTGGTGCGCTGGAGGGCTTCAAGGGGCACGGGCACAAACCCCCCGTTGGCTACCATTACCACGAGGTTCAAAAAGGTCCCCAGCCCGATGACCGTAAGGGGTCCCGAAACGGGCTTGAGACGCCAGTTGAGAGAGATAAATAAGAGCAGCAGTACGTAGGGTACGGGGTTGAGGTACGGGGCCAGCCCGCTCTGGGTGGCCCAGTCACTGACGGGTTGGAGGTAAAGAACAAGCCGGTAGACGAGGATAAAGATCACCAGCCACGGCGCTCTGAATCGACCGTCCAGGGCGAACCTGCTCAGGTCTTTTCCTCGCGCCAGCGCCACGATTATGGAAAGCAAGACCGGTATAAGCAGGTACATTGGCTATCCCCTCCTGAATCAGTTGAAAGGTCTGGCCTGTTCCTGGGTGGCCAGGAAGGCGTTCACGACGGCCGGGTCGAACTGCGTACCGCTGCATCGCCGCAGTTCGTCGAGGGCTTGTTGTCTGGTCAATGCCCTCCGGTAGGGCCGGTCGGTGGTCATCGCGTCGTAAGTGTCGGCCACGGCAAGGATGCGCGCGCCGAGCGGAATAGCCTCTCCTTTGAGGCCCACGGGGTAGCCGGTGCCGTCGAAACGCTCATGGTGGTACAGCACGTAGTGGGCACACTTCTTGTAGAGATACAAATTGCTCAAGATCTCGAAGCCGACGCGGGGGTGCGTTTTGACAGCCTCGTACTCCTCGGGGGATAGGGACCCGTTCTTAAGCAGGATGTAATCGCTGATGGCCACTTTCCCGATATCGTGCACCCGCCCGGCCAGAGCTATTTCTTCTACCTCCTTGGCGCTCAACTTCATGGCCCAGGCCGTGGCTTCGGCGAGCTTGGCCACCCGCTGGGAGTGCTTTGCCGTGTAGAGGTCCCGCCGGTCGATGATGTCGGCCAGCACTTCCATCGTGGCGATGGTCTGCAGGTGCAGCTGCGCATAGTTCTTGAAACTCAGGTGGGCCATAAGCAAAGGCATAGCCAGAAAGACGAGGCTCAGAGGCTCTTGCTGGTAAAGGTAAACGATGAGCGGGGCCACAGGGAGGACAGTCGGGGTGTGTAATGTCTCGACGCGTAAGTCCTTTTGTATTATACTGGTCAGTTTTTGCCCGCTTGTAAGGGCGACGATACACCACACGAGCACCGCGTTAGCAACGATATAGACAAGGTAGCTTAGAAGGAAAGCGAGGAAGTCATGGCGCAGGCTGAACACCGCGTCCGTCGATTGTTTCAGCGCGTAAAACACCGGCGCGGCCAGGCAGATGGTGATGGTATACTGGGCAGCATTAAAAACCGCCTTGTGTGCCCCCCGGCGGCTTGTAACGTCGTTAATAATACTGGCAAGTACCCCAGTGAAAATGGCGGTGGGGGTATCGAAAAGGATGTAGGCCGAAACGTGGAGGGCACAGGATACAGTCAGGTAATAGCCGAAAAGGGAAACCATTAACTTTTCGCTGACAAACGTCAGGAAGGTCCAAATGAAGTAAATACCGAAGAAGCTAACCTTCAAATGGGACAGGTTTATCCCAAAAATGACACTGCCCGTGACGACAACAACCAGAAAGTATAAAAGAGCCGGCCCCTGCAAGCCGGTAGACCTCGTGAAGCTTCTAATCGCAAGTTGCACCTGGGGCTTTCTTATCTCGCGGGCCATCCGTTCAGACCATACCTCTTCGTTTTCTTGTCGCGAGTCCGCCCGGATATTGAGAAGTGATCGTTTCTATATACCATGTTTTCGCCAATGTGAGCAGGTTCCCTGTCGAATTATGTGAAAAGGTGGGCCTGTTCTCTAAGCGGTGGCTGCGAGTTCAAGAACCAGCGCAATGGTTGCCGCGATAAAGATGGCCGGCAGCAGGTTGCCAACCTTGATGCGGGTAGCGCCAGATTACTTATGCGCATGTCGGGCTACAGGATCTTGCTCAGGAAGGCCCGGGTCCTTTCTTCCCTGGGCTGGCTGAAGATCTCGTGGGGCTTACCTTCTTCCACGATCCGTCCCTCGTCCAGGAAAATCACGCGGTCGCCCACCTCACGCGCAAACCCCATCTCGTGGGTGACCACCACCATCGTCATTCCCTCGCGGGCGAGGTCTTTCATTACCGCCAGAACCTCGCCGACCATCTCCGGGTCGAGGGCGGAGGTGGGCTCGTCGAACAGCATCACCTTCGGCTGCATGGCCAGGGCGCGGGCGATGGCCACGCGCTGCTGCTGCCCGCCGGACAACTGGTGGGGGTAAACGTCGGCCTTGTCGCTCAGGCCGACCTTTGCCAGCAGGGTGCGGCCCAGTTCCTCCGCGGCCTGCTTGGACATGCGCTTCACTTTGATGGGGCCCATGGTGATGTTCTCCAGCGCGGTCTTGTGCGGGAAAAGGTTGAAGAGCTGAAAGACCATGCCCACCTTCTGGCGGACTTCGTTGATGTTCGTCTTTTTGTCCATGAGCGAAACGCCGTCGATAATTACCTCGCCGCCGGTGGGCTGTTCCAGGAGGTTCAAGCACCGCAGGAGTGTGCTCTTGCCCGACCCGCTGGGGCCGATGATGCATACCACTTCGCCCTCGGCTACTCGCATATTTACGTGTCGCAGCACCTCGAGCTGGCCGAAGCTCTTGCAGAGATCAATAACTTCGATCACGGGTCTTGAGCCTCCTTTCGGTGTAATCGACCAGGCGGGAGAAGGAAAGGGTCATGATCAGATAGAGAAAGGCCACGGTGATGTATATTTCGAACACCGCAAACGTTTCGCCGACGATCAACTGCCCGCGACGCAGCAGTTCTTCGAAACCGATTACGGAAAGGAGGGACGTGTCTTTCAGCATGGCGATGAACTCGTTTCCCAGGGGCGGAATGATGCGCCGGAAGGCCTGGGGGAGAATGACGTACCGCATGGCCTGGGAGTGCGTCATCCCAAGGGAACGGGCGGCCTCCATCTGCCCCCGTTCGATAGACTGCACCCCGGCACGGAAGATTTCGGCGATGTAAGCGCCGCTGTTGAGGCTGCAGGCAAGAACTGCGGCCCAGAAACGGGGAATGTCGGTGCTGGAAAAAAGCCGCGGTATACCGTAGTGGGCCATCAGATATTTTTGCAAGGCGTCCAGGAGGTAAGGGATGCCGAAGTAAACGATGAGGATCTGCACCAGCAGGGGGGTGCCGCGAAAGAAATCGACGTAACAGGTAGCCAGGAAGCTCAAAAAACGTCTTTTTGACAGACGGGCCAGGCCGGCAATGAGGCCCAAGACGCAGCCGTTGGCAACGGAAATCAGGGTGATGCCTAGCGTGATACCTGCACCGACAAGAAGTACCGGAAATGTTCGGATTACGGTTTCCAAGTTTAATCACCTCAGGCGCATAGAAAGAAGAAGCGCACGGTGCGGTTCGCACCGCGCGCCCTCAACTTTAATCGACGGCGACGTAGTCTCGCGGCAGGTCGGCCGGAGCATCAACGCCGAACCACTTCTTGTAAATCTCATTAAACTTGCCGTTTTCTTTCAGTTTCATCAAAGCGTCATTAATTTGCTGCAAGAGCTCGGTATTGCCCTTGGGCACGGCGATGGCATAGTCTTCGGCCGACAGGAGGTCGCCCACAATCTTTAGCCCCTTGCCCGTTTCCTGGTTCAGGTAGTACTGGTTTACGGGGTTGTCGTTGATTACCCCATCGGCGCTGCCCTTCTTGACTTCGAGAAGGGCGTCGGTAATGCGGTCGAACTGGGTGACCTTAGCCCCCTCGATGGTCTTGGCCTTCTTGGCCCCTGTGGTGGCCGCCTGCACGGCAATGCGCTTGCCTTTGAGGTCCTCAAAGCTCTTGATGGTGTTGTTGTCTTCCTTGACGACGATGCTCAGGCCGGACTGGTAATACGCCTTGGAGAAGTCCATTCTCTCCAGGCGCTCCTTGGTAACGGTAATGGCCGAAACGGCGCAGTCTACCTTCGAGGTTTCCACCGCAGCGAGGACACCGTCAAAGGCCATGCTTTCGATCTTGGGTTCGTAGCCGAGCTCTTCGGCAATGGCCCGAATGAGGTCCATATCGAACCCGATGTAGTCGCCCGTGCTGGTATCCACGAATTCAAACGGCGCGTAGGCGGTATCCGAGGCCACCCGCAGGATAGGTTTGGCCTGGTCGGATGGCTTCTGTTCCTCCTGCTGGGCCTGCTGGCCGCCGCCGCACCCGGCCACGAGCGCGACCGCCGTCAGGACGGCGAGAATAACAAACAAAACCTTTTTTATCCCGGACAAGAATTGTCGCCTCCCCTTTTAATGGTCGTCGGGTAAACCAGATATAGGGCCTTTGGCGGCTCTCCACCTCCCATCGTTATTTGCACTACTAATCCCTGAATTTTCGCGCAAAAAACAAAAAATCCTGCCAGGTGAGCCATAAGGTTGACGCTTTTTGTTTCTCTTGACAGTAGAGGCCTAAAATGCAAGAATGGAAACGATATCTTGCCGGAAGGGCCACAAGCAATGCACCGGGTCACGTACTGGCAACAGCTTCTAGCAGATTTTGCCCTGATTTTGGTCGCCTTCGTGTGGGGCGCCACCTTCGTCATTGTCAAGGATGCGCTCGGTGCCATCGGCCCCTTCTATTTCCTGACCATCCGTTTTTTCCTTGCAGCCCTTTTCCTTGTAGCGGTGCGTCCGCGGGTTCTGGCGGGGATAGGGCGCCGCGACCTCCTCGCCGGCGGCGTGATCGGCGTCGCCCTCTTTGCGGGTTACGGCTTTCAGACGGTCGGCCTGCAGTATACCACCGCCGCCAACGCCGGCTTTATCACCGGCCTTTCCGTGGTTATGGTCCCGGTGTTCACCGCCGTCCTTACCCGGCGGATGCCCCCGGGGTTGGTGGTAATCGGGGTGGTCAGCGCCACCGTCGGGCTGGGGCTGCTGTCGCTGGAAGGCGGTTTGGGGATTAGTTACGGCGACCTGCTCATCTTCTGCTGCGCCGTGGGCTACGCGGTGCACATTCTGCTGACCGGCCGGTTTGCCCCCCGGCACTCCAGTTTCACCCTCGCCACGCTTCAGATAGGCATGGTCGGCCTGTTAAGCGCCGTTATCGCGCCGTGGCTGGAGACCTTTCCGCAACGCCTGGCACCGGAGGTGTTGTGGGCGCTGGCGGCCACGGCGATTCCCGCCACCTCCCTGGCCTTTCTTATCCAGACAAAGGCGCAGCAGTTTACCTCGCCCACTCACACGGCGGTTATCTTCACCATGGAGCCGGTGTTTGCCGGATTGTCGGCCTGGCTGTGGGGCGGCGAGACGTTAACGGCGCGGCAACTGGCAGGCGGCGCGGCGATCGTCTTCGGGATGCTCATCACCGTTTTGCAGCCGCTAATAACCTTGCCGCGGTGGCGCGGCGCGGACGGGCGCGCGCCGGCGAAAACTTCATAATCGGCTCAATGCGCTCATTGCGCGTCTTTCACGGCGCCAAGCTTCTTTTTCGCCGCGAAAGCCGCCCGGTCGAGCACTTCCGCTGTGGACGCTTCTTCCTTGCCCGGACACGCGCTGCACTGCCCCAGGAGGATGCCGCCTTCTTCCACGGCCAGCCGTCCTGCCTGCACATCCCCTTCCACGCGCCCGGTGGCGCTGATTTGCAGCCGGTTGTGGACCACGGCCTTCCCCTTTAAACTGCCGGCAACCGTCAGGTTCTTACTCTTAACGGTGGCGTTTACCTTACCCCCCTCGCCGATGACCACGTCTCCGTCCATATCAATCTCGCCTTC
>DMDP01000219.1:0-1516 GCA_003445475.1 Peptococcaceae bacterium
CGCCAGACTTAGGATCTGGTGGGACTTTCCCGTGGAGGTTCAAGTCCTCTCGCCCGCACCACACCAGGAACATTTATCTTCCAACGTCTACTACAAATCTTCACCCGGGCTATTCCACCTCGATAAATAACCCTCAAGCGCCGGTTCCTACGTTTCCGGTAAGCAGGAGTTTCCATTCTACGAGAGTCCTGTCGATCGGGAAATGGGTTTAGGTTCTGGTAGACTTTACGGGCCGGTACTTTTACGCCAACGCAGCCAGGTTTTGAACATTGCTGCGCAAGTAGTGCCCCGGTAACATGGAAAGTGGCAAGAATCTTCATTCCAGAGGTGATGTCTTTTTGCACCGAAGTTGCCGCCGGCTGCTCTTGACCGTGGCCCTTGTCTTGCTTTTAATCGTTCCCTTTCCCCTGGGAAGTCTGGCCATTAAAGAGTACGTGACGGGTGAGCGCGTCTCCCGTGCAGCGAGCCCGCCCGGTTACCCAACCCGGGCAGAAGTTGTGTTACCTGCCCGGGCTCCGGATTACACGCCCTTACGCGAGGAACTGCTGCGATACCTGGACGGAAAACAGGCTACATACGGCATCTATTTTAAAGATCTGATTTCCGGTACCGAGTTCGGCATCAACGACCGCGAACCGATCCATGCTGCCAGTACCATCAAGGTTCCTGTTGTCCTTTATCTCAACACACTGGCTGCCCAGGGGAAGGTAAAATGGGATGACAGGGTCACGTACCAGAGCGACGTAGACTACCAGGGGGGTGCGGGGATCCTCCAATTTGCCGCCCGCGACGGCGACCGTTACTCCCTTCGCGTTCTCGCCAACCTGTCCGTCACCATAAGCGACAATATCGCGTACCGGATGCTGGTCCGGTACCTTGGGAAGGAAAAGATCGCGCAGTTTATGTGCAGTCTGGGCGGCGAGGTGGTATTCCCGGACGGCGTGGCCATGACTACCGCCCGCGACATGGGACGGTACATCCAGGCGGTGCTTGATTTTGCCGAGCAACACCCCGAACCGGGCCGGCGCTTGCTGGACGACCTGGCCAACCCGATTTACCACGTTGGTTTGCCGGGAGAACTGCCGCCTTACGTCACCGTGGCCCACAAGGAAGGAGATATCTGGGGCGTGACCAACGACGTGGGCGTGGTCTTCGGGTCGCGCCCGTACATTTTGTGCGTGCTTATCAAGGGCGTGGACGATCTCGACCAGGGGTTCGCCGAGATCGCCCACATCAGCAAGATCGTATACGATTACCAGGAAGGCGTGGGCAACGGCTGACTATTCGCCTTCTTTTCTCTTCACGTATACCGCACCGCTGCCCCAAAAGCGCGGCGCGTGGAGGACGGCCCGGCGGCGAAACGGGCGGGGGTTGCTGCGCGGCACGCCCCACAGGGCGTCCCAACGGTTTTTCCTGCGCATGCCATCGCCTCCCGCTTTTAGGTTTCCTCCTGGCGGGGCTCAATATCCTCGCCAGGAGTTTCCTTTACGAGTGGCCGGTCCAGTTTGCGCGCGAA
>DMDP01000219.1:1742-14177 GCA_003445475.1 Peptococcaceae bacterium
AGGTGCCAGTTGCGTACCAGCACTTCGAGGGTCTCAATCAGCGTGAAGGCTTTGCTGCGCCTGAGGGCTTTCGTAAAGGTTTCGGCCTGGACGATCGACGGAACGTATGCGCACACGATGCCGCCCGGGTTGAGCCCGTCGTAAGCGGTATTTATGGCCCGCCAGGGCTCCGGCACATCCAGCAGCACGCGGTCAAAGCCCGTTTCCTCAACGGGGTCGTAGATGCTCCCGAGTTTAAGAACAAGGTTGGGTGTGAGACCGAAATAGGTTCTAAGGTTCTCCGCGGCGTATTCCAGCATGTCCTGCCGCACGTCGTAGGCCACAACCTGACCCCCGGTACCCACCTGCCGCAGGATGGCAAGCAGGAGTGCCCCGCTGCCCACGCCGCCGCAAAGTACCCGTGCACCGGGGAAAATATCCGCCCACATTAATATAATGCCGGTGTCTTTCGGATAGATGATGCCGCTCTTGCGCGGCATATGCATCGTATAGTCCAGCACGGTCGGGTAGAAAACGAAAAGTTCCTTATCGCCCGAAGTTTTCACGGCGCAACCGGGCTCGAGACCCAGTATCTCGTCGTGTTCGGCGTACCCCCGGTGGGTGTGCAGGCGGCCGCCCGCGCTCAGGCGTTGAGGATAGAAACGCCCCTGGTGGTCAACGAAGACAACTAGGTCCCCTGGCTTGAAAGGCAAGTCGTGTCACCCCCGCCCCGGCTATTTTCGCCTTACAAGAAATAATTCCCTTCTTTGCTTGCTTGTAAAAAAGGCGTTATGCTATAATATGGGTTGCTTGGTTGGCCAGGGATGCCCCTGGTATCTTATTTTGTGGCAGTGTTTGGGAAATATTTTAATATACTTCCGGTTAGACAGGAGGAGAAACGCATGAAGGCGACGGCCGAAAAGGTGGCCAAGAATACCGTGGTCCTGGAGATCGAGGTGGAGTCCGAACGCTTTAAGGAAGCGGTAGATAAGAAGTACCGGGAGCTGGTGAGAAAGGTTAATATTCCCGGTTTCCGCCGTGGCAAGGCGCCACGGATTATTTTCGAGCGGTATTACGGTAAGGAAGCACTGCTCAACGAGGCTGTGGAGGCGCTCATTCCGGAGGCGTACCTCGACGCTCTGAAAGAAACGGGCGTGGAACCGATTGCTACCCCGGACGTTGAAATCACGCAGATGGAAGAAGGCAAACCCGTGGTTTTCAAGGCCACGGTGGAAGTGAAACCCGAGGTAACGCTCGGCGCCTACAAGGGCCTGGAAGTGGAGAAACCGCCGGTAGAAGTTACGGATGAAGATGTCGACCAGGAAATCGAGCGGTTGCGCCAGCGCTATGCCAGGCTTGTCACCCTGGATGAGGGTGTTGTGGCAAAAGGGGACATCGTCACCATTGATTACGAGGGTACCGTAGACGGGAAGCCGTTTAAAGGGAGCCAGGCGACCGACCGTTCGGTGGAGGTGGGACTGGGCTTCCTGGTAGAGGACTTTGACGAACAACTCCTCGGTATGACCGTCAACGAAACGAAAGAAATCACCACAAGGTTGCCCGATGACTACCACGATAAAGACGTGGCCGGCAAGGAAGCGGTTTTCCGTGTTACGGTCAAGTGCATCAGACGAAAGGAACTGGCGGAGGTCGACGACGATTTTGCCAAGGATGTCAGCGAATTTGATACGCTTGATGAGTTGAGAGCCGATCTCCGGCATAAATTAGAGATAGCGGCCGAAAAGAGGGCGGAAGCCGCCGTGCGTGAGGCCGTTGTGGAAAAGGCGGCGGCGGCAGCCGAGGTCGAGATCCCCGAACGCATGATCGACGCGCGCGTGGAGAGCATGACACAGGAGATGCTGCGCCCTGCGCTGCAGCAGGGACTTGCACCGGAGGATTACTTCCGGCTCACGAATACGAAACCTGATGAGTTGAAGGAAAAGCTCCGTCCGGAGGCGGAACGAAGCCTTAAACGGGAACTGGTCCTGGATGCGATTGCCCGGGCGGAGGGGCTGGAAGTTAGCGAGGAGGACCTCACCGGAGAACTGAAACGGATAGCCGAGTTTTACCGTCAAGACCTGGACAGGGTAAGGGAAGTCCTGACCGAAAGGGGCGAACTGGACGGGGTTAAGAGACGGTTGCTGCGCAATAAAGCGGTCGACTTGCTTGTGGAGCACGCGCAAATTAAGTAACCGCATGTCGAGACTTCCCTCTTTTAAACACGGGGAATATCGTTTATCATGAGCAGGAAGGGAGGAAACCCTTTTGTCCACGCTGGTTCCCATTGTTGTGGAGCAAACGGCACGCGGGGAAAGAGCTTACGATATCTATTCCCGCCTCCTGAAGGACCGGATTGTCTTCATCGGTGGCATGATCGAGGACCATACGGCGAATCTGGCCATTGCTCAGTTGCTTTTTCTGGAGGCGGAGGACCCGGAAAAGGATATCCACCTTTACATTAATTCACCCGGTGGGGCCGTCACGGCGGGTATGGCTATTTACGATACCATGCAGTATATCCGCCCGGACGTATCGACAATCTGTCTCGGGCAGGCTGCAAGTATGGGGGCCTTCTTGCTGGCGGCGGGCGCCAAGGGAAAGAGGTACTCGCTACCTTACGCGCGCATTATGCTGCATCAACCGCTGGGAGGTGTACAAGGTCAGGCTACCGAAATCGACATCCACGCCCGCGAAATTCTGCGGATGAAGAAGATTTTGAACGAGTTACTGGCAAAGCACACCGGGCAACCCTTGGAGCGGATCGAACGCGACACCGAACGTGACTTTTTCATGTCGGCGGAACAGGCCAGGGAATATGGTATCATTGACGAGGTGATCACCGTTCGCAAGAGGGCCAAGTAAAAGAGGTGACAAACATGTTTAACGATAAAGGACAACTGAAATGTTCCTTTTGCGGCAAGTCGCAGGACCAGGTCAAAAAGCTTGTGGCCGGACCGGGCGTTTATATCTGCGACGAGTGCATAGAGCTCTGCAACGAAATTATCGAAGAGGAACTGAACGAGGATCTCGGGCTGGAGCTCAGAGATATACCCAAGCCAAAGGACATTAAGGAATATCTCGACCAGTACGTCATCGGGCAGGAGCACGCCAAGAAGATTCTGGCGGTGGCGGTGTACAACCACTACAAGCGCATCAACCTTGGCGGCAAAATTGACGATGTCGAGCTGCAGAAATCGAACATTCTCATGCTGGGTCCCACGGGTTGCGGCAAGACGCTCTTGGCCCAAACGCTGGCACGTTTCCTGAACGTACCTTTTGCCATTGCGGACGCGACGTCGTTGACCGAAGCCGGGTATGTGGGCGAGGATGTGGAGAATATTCTCCTCAAACTCATCCAGGCTGCAGACTATGACGTCGAAAAGGCCGAAAAGGGCATCGTTTACATCGATGAAATCGATAAGATTGCACGCAAGTCCGAAAACCCCTCAATAACCAGGGATGTTTCGGGCGAAGGCGTCCAGCAGGCCCTGCTCAAGATTCTCGAGGGCACGGTGGCCAGCGTCCCACCACAGGGAGGGCGGAAGCACCCGCACCAGGAGTTCATCCAGATAGACACGACCAATATCCTTTTTATCTGTGGCGGGGCGTTCGAAGGGATTGACAAGATCATCCAGAACAGGGTTGCGCAGAAGACCCTGGGGTTCGGGGCGGAGCTGCACGTCAAGCGCGATCGCAGGTTGGGTGAAGTGCTCAGGCAAATTCTGCCGCAGGATCTCTTAAAGTTCGGTTTGATCCCGGAGTTTGTGGGGCGTGTGCCGGTAATTGTTACGCTGGAACCGCTTGTAGAAGAAGACATGTTGCGGATCCTCACTGAACCGCGTAATGCGCTGGTGCGCCAGTACGAAAAGCTCTTTGAGCTCGACGGTGTGACCCTGGAATTCCAGGAGGAGGCCTTGCGGGCCGTGGCGGCCGAGGCCCTGCGCCGCAATACGGGGGCGCGCGGTTTGCGGGCCATCCTGGAAGAGATAATGCTTAACGTGATGTACGAAATTCCGTCCCGTGGCGATATTGCCAAGTGTACCATAACCGCAGGCACGGTTCTCAGGAAGGAGCCTCCTCTGATCATTACCGTGGAACGCAAGAAAAAGAAGGAGGGCTTGATGTAAGCACCGCCGGTCACCGGCGGCTTATTTTTTGGTAATAAACAGGGCGCCCGGGCTGGCATACTAATGCAAAAAGACGGGAGGTACCTGTATTTGGGCGACGCGGGACAGGGCCTGTCCGGGCTAATGACGTTTGTCCAGGTTTTCTTCGGCGTTATTATCGGCCTTTACTTCTGGAACCTGCTGAAGAGCCAGCAAGGGGCGAAGGTGGCCGTCGAGCGGGAATCGCGGAAGGAAATCGAGAAATGGCGGCGCATGCGCGCCATATCTTTAACCGAACCCCTCGCCGAAAAAACGCGTCCCGCCACCTTTGCGGACATCGTGGGCCAGGAAGAAGGTTTAAAGGCTTTGAGAGCGGCCCTCTGTGGTCCCAACCCGCAGCACGTCATTATCTACGGCCCCCCGGGTGTCGGCAAGACGGCGGCGGCCCGCCTTGTTCTGGAAGAGGCCAAGCGCAGCGCCGTATCGCCCTTCAAACACGAGGCCCGCTTTGTGGAGATCGACGCCACCACGGCGCGCTTCGACGAGCGCGGTATCGCCGACCCGCTAATCGGATGTGTGCACGATCCTATCTACCAGGGCGCCGGGCCACTGGGTATGGCCGGGGTGCCGCAGCCGAAACCGGGCGCGGTCACACGGGCGCACGGTGGGATCCTGTTCATCGATGAGATCGGGGAGCTTCACCCTGTACAGATGAACAAACTGCTCAAGGTGCTGGAGGACCGTAAGGTGTTCCTTGAGAGCGCCTATTATAACGCCGACGACCCCAATATTCCCGCGCATATTCACGATATCTTTCAAAACGGTCTGCCGGCCGACTTTCGCCTGGTTGGTGCCACGACGCGCCTGCCGGAGGAGATCCCGGCGGCCATCCGGTCGCGGTGTATGGAGGTGTTCTTCCGTCCCCTCACCCCGGAGGAGATAGGCTGCATTGCCGCCAACGCCGCGCAAAAGATCCGGTGCTCGCTGGAGGACGGCGTTCTGGCAACCACTGTAAAATACGCCACCAACGGGCGTGAAGCGGTTAATATCATTCAATTGGCCGCTGGTCTGGCCATCACCTCGGGCCGGCGGTGCATTACCGTGGCGGACGCCGAGTGGGTGGTGCAGAGCGGGCAATACCGGCCGCGCCCGGAAAGCAAAGTCCCGCCGGTGCCTCGCGTAGGGAGGGCAAACGGCCTTGCCCTGTACGGTCCCAATGCGGGTACGTTGCTGGAAATCGAGGCGGTTATCATCCCGGTGCGACAGGGAAAGGGTGTTCTAACCGTAACCGGAGTGGTGGACGAAGAGGAGCTCGGGGGCACCGGCCGTACTATCCGCCGTAAAAGCCTCGCCCGCACGGCGGTGGAGAATGTGTTGACCGCCCTCAGGTACCTGACCCGGTTTGACTACCGGGACTTTGACATCCACGTTAATTTTCCCGGTGGCGTACCCGTAGACGGACCGTCTGCGGGCGCGGCCATCGCCGTGGCCGTTTACTCGGCGGCCCGGCAGGTGCCGGTAGCCAACGACGTGGCGCTCACCGGCGAGGTATCCATATGTGGGCTGATAAAGCCGGTTGGCGGCGTAGTGGCGAAGGTCGATGCGGCTCGCCGGGCAGGAGTGCGGGCGGTCTGCATTCCTAAGGACAACGTCCAGGAACTCTTCACTACCTGGGAAGACATCAGGGTCGTACCTGTCGAAAAGCTGGAAGAGGTTTTATCTGTCGCCCTCGTAACCCCGGCAACGCTGAAGGCCGAACAACGAAAATGCCTGCCTACAGCTTGAGAATGCGTTAAAGCTCTCAAATCCTCCTTTAAGGACTTCCTTAACTCCCTCCTTGACAACTATTTCTTATAGCCGGTATTTCACTAGTTATGTTAGAATAAAACCGGTTATTGCCCCTGGCTCGTACCGGCACCAGAGTTCACGGTAGAAGGAGGTGTGGTATGCAGACGACCATTAGGGCGCTTCCCCTGCTTCCGTTGCGGGGCATCCTCGTTTTCCCGTACATGGTGGTACACCTGGACGTGGGCAGGGAAAAGTCGATCAAGGCCATCGAGGAGGCCATGATTCAGGACCGCCATATTTTTCTGGCGACGCAGAAAGAAGCCCAGACTGACAGCCCCGGCAAGGACGACATTTACCGGGTTGGTACGGTCGCCGAATTGAAGCAACTGTTGAAACTACCAGGGGGAACCATCAGGGTAATGGTTGAGGGTATAGCACGGGGGAGAATCGTCCACTACCTCGATACAGACCCGTTCTTCAAAGTTGAGGTTGAACAATATTGCGAGCCGCAGGTAAAGACAACCCAGCTTGAAGCGCTGATGCGCAACCTGACGTACCAGTTTGAACAGTACGTGAAGCTTTCGAAGCGTATCCCGCCGGAAACCGTGGTTTCCGCACTGAATATCGAGGAACCGGGCCGCCTGGCCGATATCATTGCTTCGCACCTGCCGCTGCGAGTTGAGGATAAGCAGGTGATCCTTGAAGCGGTTGACGTTGGCGAGCGCCTGGAGAAGTTGTGTGCGCTGGTGGCCAAAGAACTCGAGATTGTTGAGCTCGAGCGCCGCATCAACGTGCGGGTGCGCAAGCAAATGGAGAAAACACAGAAAGAATACTACTTGCGGGAGCAAATGAAGGCCATCCAGCGCGAACTCGGCGAAAAGGACGAGCGCGCGGCCGAGGGAGAAGAATACCGGGAAAAGATTGCCGCGGCCAAGCTGCCGAAAGAGGTTGAAGAAAAGGCGCTGAAGGAAGTCGAGCGCCTGGAAAAGATGCCGCCCATGGCTGCCGAGGCAACCGTGGTCCGCAATTACCTGGATTGGATTCTGGCGCTCCCTTGGACCAAGAGCACCAAAGATCGCATTGACATCCAGGCGGCGGAGGCCGTGCTGGAGGCCGACCATTACGGCCTGAAAAAGCCGAAAGAGCGGATCCTTGAATACCTGGCCATTCGCAAGTTAGCTAAGAAAATGAAGGGACCCATTCTTTGCTTTGTGGGTCCGCCCGGAGTCGGCAAGACTTCGCTGGGCAAGTCCATTGCACGGGCGCTGGACCGGAAGTTTGTCCGCATCTCACTCGGCGGCGTCCGGGACGAGGCGGAGATCAGAGGGCACCGGCGCACTTACGTGGGCGCGTTGCCCGGCCGGATTATTCAAGGGATGCGCACGGCCGGTTCGAAGAACCCGGTCTTCCTGCTGGATGAGGTCGACAAGATGAGCGTCGACTTCCGCGGCGATCCTTCGGCGGCGCTCCTGGAAGTGCTGGATCCGGAACAGAATAGCGCCTTTTCCGACCACTACATCGAAATACCGTTCGATCTATCTAACGTGCTGTTCATTACGACGGCGAACCTGTACCACAATATCCCCAGGCCGCTCCTCGATCGCATGGAGGTAATTTACATCTCCGGCTATACTGAGGAAGAAAAGGTACAGATTGCCGTCCGGCACCTGATTCCAAAACAACTCAAGGAGCACGGCCTGGACAAAAAGGCGCTCATGATCTCGGAGAACGCCGTCCGCCGACTTATCCGCGAGTACACCCGCGAGTCGGGTGTCCGCAACCTGGAGCGGGAAATTGCCACGATTTGCCGTAAGACGGCCAAGGAAATCGTGGCCCACAAGGCGGAGCAGGTCAGGGTTACCCAGCGCAACGTTGAGCGGTTCCTGGGGATCCCGCGCTTCAGGTATGGTATGGCGGAAAAAGAAGACGAAGTGGGTGTGGCCACGGGCCTCGCCTGGACGGAGACCGGCGGCGATACGTTGGCCATCGAGATCGTCGTCTGCCGGGGCAAGGGGGCCCTGACCCTTACCGGCAAGCTCGGCGAAGTTATGCGGGAATCGGCCCAGGCCGGATACAGTTATATCCGCAGCCGGGCCGGACAACTGGGTATCGACGAGATGTTCCACGAAAAATACGATATCCACGTTCACGTTCCCGAGGGGGCGACGCCCAAGGACGGGCCGTCGGCGGGTATCACCATCGCCTGCGCACTGGCTTCCGCCCTTTCGGGGCGCAAGGTGCGGCACGATGTGGCCATGACCGGCGAGATAACCCTGCGCGGACGGGTGTTGCCGGTGGGTGGCATTAAAGAAAAGGTCCTGGCCGCCCACCGGGCCGGTATCAAGACCGTTATTTTGCCGGCGGAAAATAAAAAAGACCTGGAGGAGATACCGGCCAACGTCCGCAACAAGCTTGAGTTTGTTTTCGTCGACCATATGGACCAGGTACTGGAGACGGCGCTGGTCAAGGACGACCTCGGCCAGGAAGTGCTAACGGCGGCCCCGCCGCTGCCGCCCGAGGTTACCTACCAGCCGATGGTGCAGGAACGACCTTCTTAGAAAGGCCCCGGTTTTACGGGGTCTTTTCTTTTTGAGCTTCTATCAATCCTATACCGCGCAGGGCTGTCCGGGGATCAACATAACGTGCATAGGGGGGCGGGGCGGCGACTTCGCCTGCCAGCCCCCGCATCTCTTGCAGCCGGTCGTAAGCTTTTCGCGGCGGTTCCGGGGTTGCCGCCCACCACCCGGTATCCCGGTACAGGCTTACGCCGCGCAAGAGCGTCCTGTAGTTTAAATGCGGGAAGAAGCGGCCGACCTGGGCGGCTATTTCTTCGGCGCTGTGGTTTGCCAGCCACCTTTGGGCCGCGAAAAGCCCGGCGGCAAAACGGGCGTAAAGGTCTTCGCGGGCGGACAGCGCGGTGCGGGGGGCGGCGCAAACCACGCCGAGAACCGGCCCGGCCTCGTGCAGAGAGGCAGCGAGGTGCGCCTTTCCTTTTTCTTCCCACCACAGGCCGTCCGGCTGCGCCAGTAAGATATAATCTCCCGTGCCGGCTTCCCAGGCCGGGCGGCGCAGCGGGGCGGGGAGATTCTGGATGAGGTGGACGTCCGTTTGCGGCCGCAATCCGTGCCGGCGCAGGATGTGTTCGAGCACAACCTCCGCGTCGGCGGCGGGTTCCTCGCCCAGGATCACTTTTTCCCGCACATCTTCCCACCTGAAAGAGCTTTGCCGTTCACGGCCGTACAGGAAGTATTCGGGGTAGTTGGTTAGCAGGGCAAAAGCGATACAGTCGCGCGGCAGCCGGTCAAAGGGGACGACGTATACGTCTGCTTTTGCGGGCGGTTGGGAAGCGAGCGCTTCGCCTGGGCAAAGCTTCACGTCGATATTTTGCTCCGTAAAGAAGCCGCGTAAAGCGGCCACGTAAAGCGCGAGCGAGGCGAAGGATGGCCCGGCTTCGTAAACGGTGACCGTGGGACGCGCGGGCCCCCGCTGCACCAGGTAAAACCACACCCCGAAGCCGGCAAGCACACCCGCCAGCAGCAAAACCAGAACTTTCCGCACGACCGTTCCCCCGCAACAGAATTCTGGTTATAATTACTTAAGCAGCGGCCCTGTTATGTATGCTCCGGCGATCAATTGACACGCGGGCCGGGTGCAAGTAAGATGGTGTTGAAAAACCGGGAGGGAGCGTTTTGAAGCGCGACATACCATCGGCTTATGACCCGCACGAGGTTGAAGAAAAGCTTTACGCGTGGTGGGAAACGCGAAAGTTTTTTCACGCCGAAGTAGAACCCGAAAAAAGACCTTTCTGCATCGTGATGCCACCTCCCAACGTCACCGGCGAGTTACACATGGGGCACGCGCTCAACAACACCTTGCAGGACGTGCTCATCCGCTGGCGGCGCATGCAGGGTTACAATACTCTCTGGGTTCCGGGTACCGATCACGCCGGCATCGCCACCCAGGCCAGGGTGGAGGAACACCTGGCGCAAGAAGGGTTGTCGAAGTATGATGTGGGGCGCGAGGAATTTCTCCGGCGGACGTGGGAGTGGAAGCATAAATACGGTACACGCATAACGCGCCAGCTGCGGCGCCTTGGTGCCTCCTGCGACTGGGACCGGGAGCGCTTCACCATGGACGAGGGGTGCTCGGAGGCGGTGCGGGAGGTTTTCGTGCGCCTCTACGAGCGCGGTCTTATCTACCGCGGCTACTACATTGTCAACTGGTGCCCGCGGTGCCGCACCACCATTTCCGACATTGAGGTCGAGCACGAGGAAACACCGGGCCAGCTTTATTACATTCGCTACCCGCTGCAAGACCGCGAGGGATACGTGGTTATTGCCACCACCCGTCCCGAGACGATGCTGGGTGACACGGCGGTGGCCGTTAACCCGGAGGATGAGCGGTACCGGCACCTTGTCGGGCTTACCGCCGTTTTGCCCCTGGTGGGGCGGGAGTTGCCGATCATCGCCGACGCATACGTGGACCCGGCTTTCGGCACCGGCGCTTTAAAAGTTACCCCGGCACACGACCCCAACGACTTCGAAATCGGGATGCGTCATAACCTGCCGCAGGTTAAGGTCATCGGTCCCGACGGGCGCATGACCGAGGAGGCGGGGCGCTACCAGGGCCTTGACCGGTGCGCGTGCCGCAAGGAGGTCGTACGCGACCTCGAGGCGCAGGGGTACCTGGTAAAGATCGAAGAACACCGACACGCAGTTGGCCACTGCTACCGCTGCCACACGGCGATCGAACCCATGCTTTCGCGCCAGTGGTTCGTACGCATGCAGCCGCTGGCCGCCCCGGCCATCAAAGCGGTGGAGGACGGACGCATCCGGTTCGTACCCGAGCGGTTTACCAGGATTTACCTTAACTGGCTTTATAACATCCGCGACTGGTGCATTTCACGCCAGCTGTGGTGGGGACACAGAATTCCGGTATGGTACTGCCTGCGTTGCGAAGCCGAAATCGTGGCGCGCGAAGAGCCGCGGGTGTGTCCCAAGTGCGGCAACCCCGAGCTCGAGCAGGACCCCGACGTTCTGGACACCTGGTTTTCTTCCGCGTTGTGGCCTTTCTCGACGCTCGGCTGGCCCGCCGCGACGCAGGAACTGAGGCACTTTTACCCCACCTCCGTCCTGGTTACCGGCCGGGACATCATCTTTTTCTGGGTGGCGCGCATGATCTTCGCGGCGCTGGAGTTCATGCAAGAAGTCCCCTTCCGGGACGTTTTCATCCACGGCCTGGTACTGGACGCCCTGGGGCGGAAGATGTCCAAGTCTCTGGGCAACGGCGTGGACCCGCTCGAGGTGATCGACAGGTACGGCGCCGACAGCCTGCGTTTCATGCTCGTTACGGGGAACACACCCGGTAACGACCAGCGCTTCCACTTTGAAAAGCTGGAGGGGGCGCGCAACTTCTGCAACAAGTTGTGGAACGCCTCCCGCTTCGTCCTGATGAACCTCGACGGTTACCGGCCCGACGGCGAGACGGGGGGAATGACCCTCGGCGACCGGTGGATCCTGAGCCGCTACGAGGATACGCTGGTGCGGGTAACGGAAAACCTCGAGGCTTACGACCTTGGCGAGGCCGCCCGCGCGCTCTACGAGTTTGTCTGGGATGAGTTTTGCGACTGGTACGTGGAACTGGCCAAGCCGCGTCTTTACCGCGGGACGCCGGCCGAACGGGCCACGGCCCAGCACGTACTGGTCACGGTGCTCAGGGGTACTTTGGAGCTGTTGCACCCCTTCATGCCTTTCATTACGGAGGCCATATGGCAGCACCTGCCGCACGCGGGCGAGACCATTACCCTTGCGCCTTGGCCGGCCAGCGTGCCGGCGCGCCGCGACCTCGAGGCGGAAGCCGCCATGAACCTGGTAATGGAAGTTACCCGCGCGGTCCGTCATATCAGGAGCGAAATGAACATTCCACCGTCCAGTCGGGCCGCCGTCCTCCTGGTGTGCCCCGATACGGCAAGCCGCGCCGTTCTCGAGCGCTGGGGCGACTACATTGAAACACTGGCCCTGGCGGAACTGCAGGTTTTCTCCGAGCTTGCGGCGGAGCCCCGGCAGGCGGCGCACGCGGTGGCCGGCGGGGTGGAAATCTACGTCCCGCTGGCAGGGCTCATCAACACCGAAAGGGAGACCGCAAGGCTGGCCCGCCAGCTGGCGGAGGTGGAAAAAGACCTGGCACGGGTGGAAGCCAAGCTGGCAAACCCGGGGTTTTTGACCAAGGCACCGCCGGAAGTGGTCGCGAAAGAACAGGAGAAGCGCGATGAACTGGCGCACAAGCGCGCCGCGCTTAACGAAAGGTTGCGGGTGCTCAACGAGGTTGCAGGAGGCTGACCTCATTTCACGCCTGCGGGCCGTGGCGGCGGCCGGCCTGCTGCCCGGGCTGGAAAGAGTAAGGGAACTACTGGCCCGCGTAGGCAACCCCCAGGATAACCTTTGTGCCGCGCACATCGCGGGAACCAACGGTAAGGGCTCCACCGCCGCCATGCTGGCAAGTATTTTAACCGCCGCCGGGTACCGCACGGGCCTCTATACCTCCCCCCACCTGCAGAGGTATG
>DMDP01000232.1:0-9689 GCA_003445475.1 Peptococcaceae bacterium
CGGCATACTTCTACCGTGTTGTCGGTGCTCGCGTCGTCAAGAATTACGGCTTCGTCTACGTAGCGCGCGGCATGGGCGAGTACCATCGGCAGGTACCGGCCGGCCTCGTTGCGCACCAGCATGGCCAGCGTTATCTTCTGGGGGCCGGGCCGGACAACTCTGGTAAACCCGTTATGGTTGAACGCGATGACCGGGGATGGTGTGGGGAGGCCGCCCTCTTCGGCCTCGTAGTGGTCTATCAGCCACTCGCCTGCATTTATCGTGTCCAAGCGAACGCGCAGTTTTTTCCCCACCCGCCCGCCGCGCTCCGAACCCTTCACGTTCAACTCCGCGACCACCCTGCACCTGTCCAGACCGTCATCGAAGGCAAGTTCGGTGGAAACCACCTCTGCTCGCAGGATTTTTTTCTTGCGCAACACCCCGCGCCTTGCCCTCCGGCGCCTGAGCGCCGCCCAGCCCCGCGCAGTAAAGTTGTTCCTGTAACGCCGTGCGTCCATACGGCGCCTGAAGTCCGCACTTTCCAGTTCTTCCAGCACACCTCTAAGGGTTGAGGTTATGAGTTGTCTGCAAGCCTCGACACCCATTTTCCTGAAGGAAGCGAGATACGCGGGAACACCTTCCAGGTCGCTCTCCCTGTAAATGTGGTAGGCCGGGAAATGAGTGTCCACGAACAGTTCAAAGCCCAGGGCCGCCGCCCGGATGCACAGGTGCCTGTCTTCGCCGACGAAGGAGAGGTTGTAAATTTCGTCGAAGGAAACCCCCTTTCTGAGGGCTTTCAAGGTGAACAAGGTGCACGCGCCCAGCCCCCCGACTCTATATACGCCCGGCCTGCGCAGCATGTCCAGGAACTCGCGCACCCGCCGCATTTTTTCTTCTTCCGTCAATTTTTCTTCGCGCCCACACCTGTAAGTTGTGTAGTGATCCCTCAACCATACCTGCGGCCCCTCTTCCGTCCCCGGACGCCACCTGGTCCAGAAGATTTCGGCAACGATGTCCTTGCCCGTCGCCACCAGGCGGGCCAGGGTTTCAGGGTGCAGCACCAGGTCCGCATCCACGAGCAGGACATAGTCGTACCTGTGCCTCCTGCCGTAGTCGAGAATCAGGTTCTTGTTACGCGCCACCCTCCATACCAGCTTTTCGTTCCAGTGGTGGTGAATCTCGTCCCGTACGTAAGGCTCCCGGTCTTCCGGGCAAGGAACAATAACCACGCTTGAACGCAAAGGGCGAAAGTTTAGCAGGAGCAGCGACGACCGGGCATCATCGTTGTCGTCGACGAACATGTAATCCACGGCGAAGTTGCGGGCCTTCAGGTCACGCAGAGAGTCGAGGAAATATTCGAGAACACGCGGATCCTGCCGCACCGAACTCCCGATAAGAACCCTTTCCATATCGTTCATGTCCCCATTCTCCTCAGATTACCAATTGGCTTCGAAGAGGCGAATTTTCGGGCAGCCCACGCGCAATGTGCCGCGAAAACCCGGCCAACAAGAAGTCCAGGGCTTGCAGGATATGGCCGAAATCCCGCGGCGGTGGTTCTTGGGCAACCAGCCGGCCGGCCAGATCGAGGTAGCGGAGACTTTCCCCAAACCGCCCCATTTTCGTGAGCGCCCTGGACGCCGTGCTCAAGCTGCGGGAGTTGCGCATGCCGTGCTTTTCCAGGAAATGTTCCGGGGGCACCGACAACCTGCGGCAAACAAAGGTGATCCTTTCGAGGGCCTCTTCGTAGGCGCCCGGCATGCCGGCCGCCCTGACAAACATCGCGAGGGCATTATTAATATCGCCCTTTTGCGCATAAATTGTGCCCAGCGTGCACAGGGCCAGAAAACTCCCCGCCCCGGGGCTGGCAACGTATTTCTCCCAGGGGGCGTCTCCCATCGCCAGGCACCTGCACAAGAGCGCTTCCGCCCGGTCGGTTTCACCTTGCATGAAGTGCCCAATCGCCTTCAGGTAGAAAAGGTCGGTATAATCGGGGAAAAGACGCACTCCTTCATCCAGAAGCCCCACCGCCAGGAAATATTGCTTGAGGTTTACTAACGAGAGAGCGTAAAAGTAGTAGAAATCTGATCGATGAGCCCCGCCTATATTCCCGGCCCGCGCAAATTGATCGGCAGCCAGGGCAAAGTCGCGGGCATAAAAGGCCTCTACGCCCCTGGCATACGCCAGTTTACGGGGCCTCCCTGCCAGACCCCGTGCGATGGCCGCGGCCTTCCACTTCCTCTTGCGGGCGATGGTTTCGTCTTCCGCCAGGCAGTGCAGGTGGTGGATGGCAATGTCCACCGGTGTCAGCGCACCGCCGGAGGTCACAATGGAACGGGTAACATCCTCGAACACCGCCCCCCGATAGCGGTAGCGCTTATTGCGGAACAGCCGGCACGCCCCCTTGACCTGGCAATTGGCCGGCGACAAGCGGCGATCCAGAAAGGTACAGATCTTTAGCACATAGCCTTCGTGGCGCGGGTTCCGCAGGAGGTCAATAATACCCTTCCTGCTCTCGTCGGGAAGTACTTCGTCGGCGTCAAGCACCAGGATCCATTCGCTCCCGGCCTTCCCGATGGCGAAATTGCGGGCCGCGGCAAAGTCATCGTCCCACGGGCAATGGTAAACGCTGGCGCCCATCTGGTAGGCGACGGCTGCAGACCCGTCTGTTGAGCCTGTATCGACGAAAATCACCTCCCGGGCGATTTCGTTGACGCTCTGTATGCTCCGCCCGACCAAACCGGCTTCATCACGGCCGATGATACACACGCTCAAGGAAGGCCGGCCCTCCCCGATCGAGAGTCCCCGCACGCGATCAAGAAATTCCTGTGCCGAAGATCCGTGCCAGACCTTCTCCGTCGGGTACCACATCGGAGGAGGAGGCATGGCCAGGTAGTCTTCCAGGCGCGACCTGGCCGCGGAATAGCGCCCGCAGTTGAGATGGCAGACCGCCTCCAGGAGGACGAGATCGCTGAATTCCGTGTAAATGCCCTGGTAGTACCGCAGTTGGCGGACGGCGTCCCTGTACCTGTGCAGCTCCATGAGGGTAGTCATCGCTCTTTTCACCAGGATGGGGCCGTAAGTCTGGGTGGGTTTGGTCAGACCCAGGGCGATCACGAAATGCTCCAGCGCCTTTTTCCTCTCGCCCAGCCGGAGGTATTCAGTACCCAGGTTGTAGTAGAAAAAACCGTCCTTTTCGTCATCACGGTACGTGTTCAGGATGGCAAGATTCCGCAGGATTTTGGCCCTGATATTGGCGAAGCGGGTATCGTATCCGCGGTGGATGACGGTGATGCGGGTTTCCCCTATGCAATGCTGCCCGCAATGCTGCACGATCGAATTGACGATTTGCTCGTGGATGCGGCCGGTGAACCGGAAGCATTTGCGGTTCCTGAACAGGCGAATGCTGGGGAAGGTCAGCTCGATCCCTGTTTCTGTCGGATTGGTAACCAGGACGAAAAAGGCCTCGTAACGGGTGTTCTGAATCACCCTTCGCAGTTCGGGCCCGCTTTCCGGCGCCAGTTCTTCGTCGCAATCAAGAAAGAAAATCCACTCGCCGCCGGCGTGGTCCAGGGAGACGTTCCTGGCGGCGCCGAAGTCGCCCTTCCATTCTGCCTCGATGACCCTGGCGCCCAGGGCGCGCGCAATTTCCACCGTGTCGTCGGCCGAGCCGGTATCGACCACCACAATTTCGTCAACGAAATCCCCGGCGCTCTCTATGCACCGGCCGATGTTCTCACCCTCGTTTCTGGCTATAAGACACAGGCTAATCGTGCCGGCCTTCACGACGCACCGTCTCCTTCCACCGTTGTACCTTTTTCTTGATAGAAGCCAGTTTGAACAATTTGCTGCGCAGGTCGGTATGGTCGCTTTCCAGTTCCAGCCCGCGCCGTACAAGAGACAGGCCCGCACTCGCCAGTTCCTCCAGAGCGGACAGGGCGTGAAAAAGGTTTTCCCGATCTCGCTCGGCGGCCTCCGCAAAATACCGGAAGGCCTCTCGCGGCAAGTTAAGGCCGGCGCAGGCCGTACCCAGAAGGCGGAAAGCCTCTGCCGACGCCCTGCACCTGTTCAACGCCCGCTCCAGCAGGTTCCTGGCCTGAAGACGTAAACCCCTGCTCAGGGCGTGCTTGCCCAGGAGAAACCAGGCTTCTCCCATTTCGCTGCCGCCGCTGAGGGCAAGGGCGATACCCAGCGCCAGGTCTTTATCTCCCAGGTCGAGCACTTCCAGCGCCAGGTCGAGGGCATGGCGCCGCACTTCTTCCGCCGGAAAATCCACGCTCTCGGCGCCGGCAACCAGGGCGTTGACCTTTCTGCAGGCTGCTGCCACGGGGCTGTCGGGTACGGCGAAGGCGGAGATCACCGCCAGCGCATCTTGTCTTGGACGTGCGAGCCACTTACAGATGCATGTTTGCTTCAGCACTTGCTCGGCAAGGGCATCATCGGCGGTGAGCCCGGCCATCGTGTCGAGAGCCGCGGTGTAACGCCCCAGGCGGATAAGGCATTTCGCCTTGAATATAAGGGCGGCGGGAGCGGGAACCGCCTGGGTGTCAATGATACGCAGGCATGTCGCAAATGCGCCCGCCTCAAACAAGAGGCCCGCTATACGCTGCGGGTCAAGCCCGCACCTCCCGCCCAGAAACGCGGCGATTTCCTCGCCTGTGCGGTTGTCCTGCCGCAACAGGAAGGTCAACCTGGAATACAGGCGGTCGGACGGCTTTTCCTTTAAGGCCAGGATCATGTAGGCGACGGCTTCGGCGAAATTCCCCTCACGCGCGTACGTTTCGGCAAGATTCTCGAAGGCCATGAACCCGGTGACCCCTTCGGTCGTGGTGTATTCGGGCGGTATCTTCCTGAAACGCGTGCACTTCAAGAACGAAGCCCTGGCGAGGGGCAGCATCCCGAGGTCCCAGTATATCTGCCCCTGGAGAAAGTAGAGGTCCGGGTAATCGGGAAAGTGGACCAACCCTTTCTCGACCATTTCCAGGGCCGCACCGTACTCTCCCATTTCGTACAGGCAGACGCCGTAGTTGCGACATAGACAGGCCGCAAGCGGCGAACGCCAGTCCACGCCCGGCAAGGCCGCCTCATAGTGTTTGCGGGCGCTTTCGAAGTCTCCCAGCATGAAATAGCTGACGCCGAGATTATAGTTGTGAAAGACGTCCCCGGGGTTTTCGGCGAGGGCCTCCCTGAGCAGAGCGATATTGCGCAGGGTTTTTGCCCTGCGCCCTTCGCCGTCCCGCACGTACCCGTGATGGATGATGCACAGGTCTGAGTGCCTCACCGCTGCCGCCGGATTTGCCCTGAGGATACTCGGCTTAACCTGCTCGTGAATCTTCCCTTCAAAGCGGTACTCCTTCCTGTTTTTGAACATGCGCAGGCCGAGGTGGCGCGTACGCGGGCCGTTTTCGGCGGAAGATACGGGGCTGATAATGGTAAACGTCCACGCCTCAACCTCCGCCGTGCACGCCAGGACCTTCAACTTCGCGGCGGTCTCGGGCGGCAACTCCTCATCGGCGTCCAGGACAAGAATCCACTCCCCGGTTGCGTAATTCAGACCCTCGTTCCTGGCGCGCGCAAAGTCGCCCGGCCACGGGGAACGGATCACCCGGGCCCCGTAAGCCTCGGCAATGCGCGGCGTAGCATCCACGGAGCCGGTATCGACAACGATTATTTCGTCGACGCATCCGCGCACGCTCTCCAGGCAGCGCCCGAGATTTCGTTCCTCGTTCTTCGCAATCATGCAAAGAGTGATGGTCGCCGGCTTCGCACTCATTACCCGTACTCCCCGGCAAGGGCTAACCGTCTGCCGTTATTTGCCAATATATGAAGAAACAAACCAGTACGTTACCAGCACCACCTCAGGCCGCCATCACCGGGAGTCGTTCATCGTCCCCGGCATCGCCCCTGGTGTCACATTATGGTAAGCCCGCCATATATTGTATTAAAACCATGGAAAGGAGGGCAGTACATGACCATCAGGAGGCTATGCGTGGACGAGATAACCACCGTAACGGACACTTTTTCGCAAACGGTAACCTGTACCAACCCGGGGTTTACCCCCATAGGGCCTGGCGACGAATGCAACGTCCTGGTCTATAACACCGCGGTAAACCTGGGCACGACCCCGCCGACCCTGTCGTTTTCCTTCGACGCGCAGTTCGAGTACCAATACGAGCACCTCGGCGCGACGTTCCTAGACTATTGCAACGCGCTGGGGAACAGCGGCTCCTTTACTTTGCCCACCGGGGTTACCCTCTGCTGCGGCGCCACAGTACCCCTGGTGCAATCATCGGTTACCTGCAACGCGGCCGCCATTACCACGACGCCGACCTCGGTAAGCGGCAACGTTACCCTATCCTTCACCGTGACCAATCTCTGCGTCCAGACGATTATCTGCGTCGACGATACCACCTGCCCATCCTAATGAGCGGAATATTAAGAAAGGAGCCCTTGAGGGCTCCTTTCTTAAATCTCCCGGTCCGCCTTACCCGAGTCGACGCGTCCAGCACACACGGCGGCCAGGGGAGCTCACGTGCCTCATTTCCTGCCAAAATCCCACCGCACCACGTCCCGGGACGGCGGTTCCTTCTTCTCCGCTTTTTCGGCCTTTTCGCCCCCGGCGTCGTGCTGGCCCGCCGGGGGCCGGAGCATGCCGGCGATTGCCGAAGCCAGCGAAGCCAGGTTCCCGGCGTCTTTGCCCAGCAAGTTCATCAACTCGGAGCCCCGCCCGGGCAGCATCTTGAGCACCTGGGATACGAGGTCCATCGCACCCGCCGGCATCGCGGCGGGAACACCCGACGCCCACCGGCGGTGCAACAGGTTCAGCACCGCCAGCAGATCCACCAGGCTCATGAAGAGGAGCAGGTCGGCATTCTCCATACCGTGCCGCGCCTGAAACTCCGCGATGCTGGCCAGCACGTCCCCGAACTCGCGTCCCGGCAACCGCTCGCGTCCCTGGGGTTCTTCCGCCACCACGCCACCTCCCTTAAAGGTTCAGCAGGTTCGCAATATCGGGCAGGTTCAAGCCCGTCAACCTGGCTGCTTCTTCCTTCACCCTTTCGCGCACTTTCAGCGACCCCCGGTTGAAGCAGTTGGCCACCGTTGCTTCCAGCCGGCCGATGTTTGACGCGGCCTCCGGTGCAATCCGTACCCGCTGCACCTCTTGCAAACCGTTGAACGTTATGCAGACGCCGCCGTCTTCGCTCTCCACGGTCAAGTTTCGCAATTCCTCTTTCAACCTGCCGAGATCGTCCAGGACCTTGCCGAATTGGCCTAAGTTGAAGTTGCCCAGCATTCTTTTACCCTCCGCTTTATGGATTCCGTATCAATATATGCACCAGGCCTGCACGTGTGCAGGCTCACATCTGATGCCGGCGAACAAACCGTGAACCTGTAGCAAAAGTTGCTAACCGCGCATAATTTGCTATTAAGAGTCTGGAAAGGGGGATGTTACCATGACGGAACTCCAGAAACCGGGGGTCATCTTCGGATGGTGGTGGGTGATTATCGTCATCATCATCCTCTTCCTGGTGCTGGTCTTCTGGCCGTGCTCCGCGTTCAAAGCCTAGCCGCGTGCAGCAGCTTCCGGTGCACCCAGGGGGGAGGGCCGTCAGGTTCTCCCCCCTGTATAATTGTGGCAGGTGCCCAACGTAATGGCATTTGTAGCAAAAAACGGCAACCACGCATAACCTGCTATTACCAAACGTGGAAAGGAGGATGTTACCATGCCAGAACTCCAGAAACCAGGGCCGATCTTCGGATGGTGGTGGGTCATCATCGTTATCATCATCCTCTTCCTGGTACTCGTCTTCTGGCCGCTCTCCGGCCTCTAAGAATGTGTTGCAAAACCACTAACGTCCCGCAAACTAACGGCGCAGGCGTCGAGACCGCACCAGTTCTGGAAAGACAGAGGCCGCGAAAAACGAGCATGGCAAAAACAGATGTCAGACGCAGGATGTCAGAGGTCGGAATTTTTATAAACATTCACTACGCGAATTCCCTTGAATTTTCTGACTTCCGACTTCTGGCCTCTGACCTCCGAAATAGCCAGGCGAAGTTTTGCAGCGGACTTCTAGTCGGCTCACATTGAGGATGCCGCCACCCACACAAAGGGAGGGCTTGAAGCCCTCCCTCTTTCATCCCGCCGGACCACTCTGCCCGGCACCGCCCACCTGTATTTAACCCTGCACCAAAACCATCCCGGTTTCATACTTTGTTAGCAAATAAAGGAGGGGGGCCGGAAAGCTCGCCGTCTATGCACCGAAGCCACCGGCCCCGCATATCCTGATTACCAAAATAAGGGAAGGGAGGGCCTAAAGTGCCGGAACTTAGAGACCCTGGGTTCTTCTGGTGGTGGATCATCATTATCGTCATTGTGATTATCATCGTATGTCTCTGTTGGTGGCTGTTCCCGCTTCTCTAAGACGCAGCGCCAGTGGCTGAGAAAAAGTCCGCGCAGGTATCGAGAGGGCCGTAGCGGCCCTCTCCCCTTAAAAGCAAGGTGATGTCTATGCGCCTGTTCCGCCAGGCAGTAAGAGACCACCGCGCCCGGCTCCTGCGCCTGCCCAACGTGGTCGGTGTGGGCATCGGCTACAAGGAAGTGGCGGGCGAGATGACGCCGGACCTGGCCGTGGTCGTATTCGTGGAAGAAAAACTCCCGGCCGACGCCCTGCCGAGGTCGCACCTTGTCCCCAGGCAGGTTAATAAACTGCCCACCGACGTAGTCGCCGTCGGCAGAATCCGCCTCCTCGGCCAGCGGACGGCCAGGGTGCGCCCCGCGGTGCCCGGCGTCAGCATCGGTCACTACCGGATAACCGCAGGTACTCTGGGGGCCGTCGTGCTGGATAAGAACGGGGAACCTTTGATCTTGTCGAACAACCACGTCTTGGCCAACCGCAGCAACGGGGCCGACGGCCGCGCCGAGGCCGGCGACCCCATTTTGCAACCGGGACCCCTGGACGGCGGGATTCTGCGGCGGGACACGCTGGCCCGGCTGGCCCGGTTCGTGCCCATTCAGTACAGCCCCGAAGCGGTCACCTGTCCCGTGGCCGCACGTATGGAACACCTGTTGAACCGCGTGGTGCAGGTATACCACCCCGCGTATTCCATCAGGATGTACCGCCAGACGGCGGGCCGCAACCTGGTGGACGCCGCTTTGGCGACACCGGTGAACCCCGCGGACGTAAAGGGAGAAATTCTTGAGTTGGGCCGCGTCACCGGCGTGGCGGAGGTGAAGCCCGGCACGCCGGTGAAAAAGAGTGGGCGCACAAGCGGCGTGACCAACGGCACGGTAATGTATGTGGACGCCACCGTGACGGTCGACGTCGACGAGGGCGCTCAGGCCACCTGGGAGGACCAGATCGTCACCAGCGCCATCAGCAAACCGGGGGACAGCGGCTCCCTGGTGGTGGATGCCGAGAACCGAGCCGTAGGGCTCCTGTTTGCCGGGTCGGATAAGACCACGGTGTGCAACCGGATTGCCAACGTGTTGCAAGTGCTCGGCGTCCGCTTCCCGTAGGAGACCGCTAATGACCCTTACACTTGCGAAGCACGCACCACTGCTTTCGCAACGTTGCCGTTTTGCAGCAGTCCGCCGGGCGGTGTTGCGTGGCTAACTAACCGGAGGTGATACTTTGTCGCCGGTAGAACAACAGCAGGTGACCATTCCGTCCCTGGCGCTTCTGATCCTGCTGAGCGCCATATCCATCGCCGCT
>DMDP01000232.1:10002-10275 GCA_003445475.1 Peptococcaceae bacterium
CTGAGCGCCATATCCATCGCCGCTCCCGATATTGAAAAACGGCTGGACTTCGTCTCCAATCTTGCGCTCAATACGCGCGACGTGGTTGCCAGCATCAAGGAAAGCATGCAGCGGCTGCAGTCCCTGGCGGCTCCCCACCCCCAGGCAGACCGGCCGCCGGAGGAAGAAGGATTCGAAGTGCCGGTGGTGGAACCGGAAGAGTAACAAAAAATGAGGGCTATACGCAACGTATAGCCCTTTCTTTATTGCTTGTGGCACTTGCCGTGCCTCACT
>DMDP01000020.1 GCA_003445475.1 Peptococcaceae bacterium
GATCTCTCAACGGCCAGGTCTGTCGTTGCGCCGCAGATCTGCAAAGTATGGACCCCCTTACCTGATTAAACCGTTATTAGATTGTCTCACCAGGGAAAGGATTATACGTACCGGCTAAAAAATGCTATAATTAAGCTAAAATTTTTCGCGGAGTGGTATTGTTGCGCGTCATCGGCGGTTCGGCCAAGAGGCACCGGCTTAAAGTGCCGCGCGGCGATGGTATCCGGCCCACGGCGGCGCGGGTACGTGAGGCCTTGTTCAATATTCTTGCGCCGGTAGTGCCGGGGAGCCGGTTTCTGGATGTTTTTGCGGGAACGGGCAGCGTGGGCATCGAGGCGCTCAGCCGGGGCGCGCGGGAGGCATGCTTTATCGAATCGAATCCGCGTGCCCTGAGTGCGTTGAAGGCCAACCTGGATCGGGCGGTCCCGGGAGCGAAGGCAAGAGTCATCGCCGGCGATGCGTTGCGGGCGCTGAGACGGTTGGCCGCTGAAGGGATGCCCTTCGACATTATTTTTATAGACCCACCCTACGGCAAGCGGTATGAGTGCAGGGCGCTGGCGTCCGTTGCTGCGGGGCATCTTCTAGCTCCGAGCGGCGTTTGCATTGTTGAGATCGGCAAAGAAACCCTGCCGGTGGAACGGGTCGACTCTCTGGTGTTGTTCCGCTGCGAGAAGTACGGCGACACGGTGCTCACGTTTTACCGTTACGAGGAGGCCTGAGGCGTGCGGACGGGCGTATATCCCGGCAGTTTCGACCCGGTTACCTACGGCCATCTGGACGTTATTCAGCGTGCGGCTAACCTGTTCGATAAACTGATCGTGGCCATTTCGCGCCACACCGGCAAGACGCCGCTGTTCTCCTTGGAGGAGCGTCGTGCCATGCTGGAGGAGGTGCTTGCCCCGTACCCGAACGTTACCGTAGACGTCTACGAGGGTCTGACGGTGAACTACGTTCGCCGCCAGGGAGGGCAGGCTATCGTCCGCGGTTTGCGGGCCATTTCCGATTTCGAATACGAGTTCACCATGGCGCTGACCAATAAGAAGCTGGCCCCCGACATAGAAACCATTTTCCTTATGACGGAGGCCAGGTATTCCTTCTTGAGCTCGAGCTTAATTAAGGAAATAGCCTTGCTTAAGGGGTGTCTGGCCGATTTTGTCCCGCCACCGGTGGAGGCAATGCTGCGTGCGAAATTCAGTTGAGCCCGGGAGGAGGAGGAAAGGGTGGAGCTGCTCAATACCCTGAACGAGATGGAAGAATTCCTGGAGCAGTGTTCCCGCATCCCCATGACACGCAAGGTAATCGTTGACGAAGAAAAGTTGCTGGACTTCCTGGATCGCATTCGCAGTCTCCTGCCCGAGGAGGTGCGCAGGGCGAAGTGGCTGGTGGAGGAGCGGGAGAAGTTCCTTGCCGAGTCGCGCGAGGAGGCAGCCCGCATCGTGGAGGATGCGCGGCGCGAGATCGAACGTCGTATCGAAGAGAGCGAGATTGTGCGGCAGGCGCAGCAAACGGCAGAGGAGCTTGTACACCGCGCCGAGCAGACCGCCCGCGAGATGCGGCTGGGAGCCCGTGACTACGCCGACGAGGTCCTGGCCCGGCTGGAAAACTACCTGGAGAAGGTCGCCAAGGAAATAGCCGCCGGGCGGCTAGAGCTTAAGAATATGAAGTAAGCGCCGGCCGAGATGGCATACGACGCCGGCGAGAAGTAGCAGCAAGGGGGCGACACACGCCCAGAGAGCGGCTCTCAGCAGGGTACTCCACCAGTCCGGGGCAACGGGAACGGGTGACGTCGTCGAGACCGCGGCCGTGATATACGGTTCAAAGTGCGGAAAAAGAAGGAGCGTCAACAAGGTTGCCAGGGCGACGTGGCCAAGCCTGCTAAGGTAGTAGGTGTGCAGCCGGATGTCGGTATCGGCGACGAAGGCCGCAATTTGGGCCTGGATGGAAAGCCCGCTCCACGCCAGCACCGCCTGTACGGCGACCAGCTTGTGCACCAGTGGCGCGGCAGCTTCGGCGGCCAGGCGCGTCCCGAGGGTCATTTCAAACAAACCACTTACCAGCGGTGAGGCCAGTTCCGGTGCCAGGCCCCAAGTTGCGAGGGCGTTTTCCAGGCACCGGATTGGTATATCGAGCAGGCCGAAACGCCGGGCCAGAGTAATAACGACGGCAAACAGAACGATGAATCCGCCGACCTGCAGGATCTTTTTTATCGCCGTAGTTACGGCGTCGCCCAGCATGCGGCCCAACGGCGGCATGGTGACGGGTGCAACGCAGAGACGCGTCAGCCGGGCCGCAGGGCGCGGGGCCAGGCGCCCTAAAGCAATGCCGATAAAGAGATTTGATGCGTAGTGAACCGCTAATATGAAAGGGCCCAGAGCGGGGTTGCCGAACATGCCGATGCTGACGGCAACCAGCATGAACAACGGGCTTGCATTGTTGCAAAAGCTTACCACGCGTTCGGCTTCCTCGCGTGTGAGGAGCCCTTCCTGCCGCAAGCGGGCAGTGACGGCAGCCCCCACCGGGTATCCCGACGTGTAGCCTACCGCCAGGGCAAAGGAAGCCGCCCCCGGCAGGGCGAAAACAGGACGCATTAGAGGCTCAAGCAGCACGCCGGTGAAGTGGATGACACCGGCGCCCATAACAATTTCGGCGGCAATGAAAAAGGGAAGCAGAGCGGGAACGACAATTTCCCACCAGATGCTGAGCCCGAGGCGTGCCCCTTCGAAGGCTGATTGGGGGGCCACCGCCATACCGAGCACCAGGGCGCTTGCCGTGACGCCCAGGCAGATTTTTCTGGTGGCCTGCAGCATAAATGGCTCCCCGGAGGATTTAACCGTCTGATGAGAGATCTATGGCGGCCCCGGGCCCAAAAGAACCACAATTTTCTTGACACGGTCGGTACCCACCACTATAATTAACGCTGTTGAACCGGGAGGGTGACGCTTGCTGCGCATTAATCTGGCCGAGGCCAAAGAAAAACCAGGGGAAGTCATACAGTACCACTTTACAACCCTGATGCCTCCGCTTGAAGGTGTGGGGGAGCGTATTTCCTTCACGGAGCCCGCGGTGGTTGATGTTCGGGTGACAAGCATGGGCACCGTCTTTTGGGTCGAAGGGACCATTAAGACCGCCGTTATGCTGACGTGCTCGCGGTGCCTGAAGCAGTTTGTCTATCCGCTTCAAACCGCTTTCAGCGATAAGTACCGGTTTGGCGCCGTGCGGGCAAACACTCCCCAACCTGACGCGGATACAACCCTCGTGGCCGGCGAAAACCTTGATTTGACCGATAAAGTGAAAGAAAGTATTCTTCTCGCATTGCCCATGAAAGCCTTGTGTGACAAGGCCTGCAAAGGTTTGTGTCCGCAGTGCGGCCAGGATCTTAATAAGGGTGAGTGTACGTGCCGGCGCGAGGCCAGCGATCCCCGCCTGGCCGTTCTTGCCCGACTTCTGGAAAACGACGAACAAAAGGAGGTAACCTAGATGGGTGTACCGAAGAGAAGGACTTCCAAGCAGCGGAAAAGGCTGCGGGAGGCGCAACAGAAACTGACGGCACCACACCTGGTCCGTTGCCCGCAATGCCACGCGCCGGTCGTGCCGCACCGTGTATGCCCGGAATGCGGTTACTACAAGGCCCGGAAAGTTATCGGGGAAAAGTAAACCTTGCGGATCAGGCTTTTGAGGAGGGGAGTCGCCGCTTGCGGATTGCCGTAGACGCAATGGGGGGCGATTATGCACCCCATGAAGTAGTAGCCGGGGCCCTCCGGGCCAGGCGCGAACTGGGTGTGGATGTCATCCTGGTTGGCGACCGGGAAAAAATAAGAGCGTGCACCGGCGAGACGGACGTGGAAATCGTGCAGGCCAGCCAGGTTATCGGCATGGGGGAACAGCCGGTGGTGGCGGTGCGCAGGAAACAGGATGCATCTGTGGTACGGGCCATCCGGCTGGTTAAGGAAGGGCTTGCCAGTGCCGTTGTCTCGGCGGGGAATACGGGCGCCGTTATGGCGGCCTCGCTCCTTGAACTTGGACGGGTCAAGGGTATTGATCGCCCGGCGCTGGTGGGGCTTTTCCCCCACGTAAAAGGGCGGACGGCACTCCTGGACGTTGGGGCGAATGTCGACTGCAAGCCCCACCACCTGCTCCAGTTTGCCATTATGGGTTCCGTCTATGCCGAGACGGTTTTGGGCATACCCTCGCCGCGGGTCGGCCTGTTGAATATCGGCGAGGAAGAGGGCAAAGGCAATGAATTAACCCAGGCGGCCTATCCGTTGCTGCGGGAGACCGCCTTAAACTTTATCGGGAACGTTGAAGGGCGCGACCTCTTTAACGGACGGGCGGACGTCGTGGTGTGTGACGGCTTTGTGGGGAACGTTGTCCTGAAGAGCGGGGAGGGGCTGGCCACGGCCCTCCAGCAAGTGCTCGAAAGGGAAATCAAGCGTAATCTCGTCACGCGCGTCGCGGCCCTCATGACGCTTACCAGCTTGAAGGAGTTGCGGCAACGCTTCGACTACAGCGAGTACGGAGGCGTACCCCTGCTGGGCATTAACGGTGTGGTTGTGGTCGGTCACGGCAGTTCGCGGGCGCGCGCCATCAGGAACGCCGTCCGGGTGGCCAGGGAGGCGATCGAGGGCGATCTTGTGGCGGCCATCGCCGGAGGTTTCACCAGGGCGCTTCTGCGAGGGGTCAACGCTAATGCCTGAGGGGTGCCGGTGTGCGGGCATCGCGGGTCTGGGAATTTACGTTCCGGAACGGGTGCTGACGAACCAGGACCTGGAAAAGATGGTGGATACCAGCGATGCCTGGATAAGAGAAAGAACGGGTATTCGTGAACGGCGTATCGCCGCTCCGGAAGAGGCCACGTCGGATCTGGCCGCGGCGGCGGCCCGCGCGGCGCTCGCCGATGCCGGCATCACCGCTGGCGAGGTGGACCTGATCATCGTGGCCACCGCTACGCCCGACACGCTCTTTCCGGCCACGGCTTGCCTGGTGCAGGAAAAGCTGGGCGCCGATCGGGCCGGGGCGTTTGACCTGCTTGCCGGGTGCTCCGGGTTTATTTATGCCCTGGCGTGCGGTGCCCAGTTTATTGCCGGTGGTGCCGCGGACACCGTGCTGGTTGTGGGGGCCGAAACGCTCTCGCGCATAGTTAACTGGGAGGACCGGAATACCTGTGTTCTCTTCGGTGACGGCGCCGGCGCCGCGGTGCTGCGGCCGGCGCCGCGGGAGAAGGGAATTCTTGCCACGTTGCTGGGGTCTGATGGCAGCGGCGGGACCCTGTTGCAGCTGCCGGCCGGCGGCTCCCGGCTGCCCGCCTCGCAACGGACGGTACAGGAGAACCTGCACTACATCCAGATGAACGGACGCGAAATCTTCAAGTTCGCGGTGCGCGTCATGGGCGACGCCGCTCTCGAGGTCGTCCGTAAGGCAGGCCTCTCGCCGGAACAGATCGATCTATTCATTCCGCACCAGGCCAACATCCGGATTATTGACGCGGCCGCCAGGAGACTCGGTGTGCCGATGGAAAAGGTGGTCGTTAACGTAGACCGGTACGGAAACACTTCTGCAGCGTCGGTGCCGCTTGCCCTGGCTGATGCCCGGGATGCCGGGCGTCTTTGCCGGGGCGCCAACATCGTGATGGTCGCCTTTGGCGCGGGGCTTACCTGGGCGGCCGCAGCGGTACGATGGTAAAGCGGAAGGAGGCAACCAGCTTGCTCCGGACACGCCTATGTGAAGTTCTGGGTATCGAGTATCCTGTTATTCAGGGGGGCATGGCGTGGGTTTCAACGGCCGAACTGGCCGCTGCGGTTTCTGAAGGCGGCGGCCTTGGAATCATAGGCGCCGGGAACGCGCCGCCGGACTGGGTGCGGGAGCAGATTCGCAAGGCACGGTCGCTTACCCGCAAACCATTCGGAGTCAACGTCATGCTTCTCTCGCCGTTTGCGGACGAGGTCATGCGTGTACTGATTGAAGAACGCGTACCGGTGGTCGCAACCGGGGCGGGCAACCCCGGAAAATATGTGGGTGCGTTACATGAGGCCGGTGCCAAAGTCATCCCGGTGGTGGGGTCGGTGGCCTTGGCCAAGCGGCTCGAGCGGGTCGGTGTCGATGCCGTGGTGGCGGAGGGTATGGAATCGGGGGGGCATATCGGTGAAGTGACGACCATGGTGCTGGTGCCGCAGGTGGTGGATGCCGTCAGCATCCCCGTAATTGCCGCCGGGGGCATCGCCGACGGCCGCGGTGTCGCGGCGGCACTCGCCCTGGGAGCGGAAGGGGTTCAGCTGGGGACGCGGTTTATCTGCGCCGCAGAGTGCACCGTACACCCGCGGGTAAAGGAGTTCATCGTGCGGGCCAAGGACCGCGACACCGTCGTTACCGGCCGGCCGACGGGACACCCCGTACGTTGCCTGCGCAACAAGCTTACCAGGCGGTTCGAAGAACTGGAAGCCCGCTGTGCGTCTGTGGAGGAACTGGAGGCGTTGGGCGTGGGAAAATTGCGCGCGGCGATGGTGGAAGGAGATATCGAATACGGTTCGGTCATGGCGGGGCAATGCGCGGCCATGGTGCACGAGATCAAGCCGGCCGGGGAGATCATCCGGGAACTCGTAAGCCAGGCGGAAGAGGTCCTGGGGCGCCTGGGGCGCCTGGTGGAGGCAGGACGATGAAAACCGCTTTCCTGTTTCCCGGCCAGGGTTCCCAGTACGTAGGCATGGGCGAGGATTTCTTCAGGCGCTACGAGGAAGCCCGGGAGGTCTTCGCGGCAGCGGAGGCGGCGGTGGGTCTGCCCCTTAGAGAGCTTTGCTTCCGGGGGCCCCGGGAAGAGTTGCAGAAGACGAGCTATACCCAGCCGGCCGTTCTCGCCACCAGCATTGCCTGCCTGCGGGTGCTGGAGGCGGCGGGTGTCCATGCGGATGCGGTCGCCGGGCACAGCCTGGGCGAGTACAGCGCCCTGGTTGCCGCCGGCGTGCTGCCTCTGGGAGACGCCGTTCGCCTGGTCCATCGCCGTGGGCAGTACATGCAGGACGCTGTACCCCTCGGCAGCGGCGGCATGGTGGCCGTTTTGGGTCTCGACCTGGCCGCTGTAGAGCGCGTCCGCGAGCAGGCCGCACAGGTCGGGGTGGTGGAGATCGCCAATTACAACTGTCCCGGGCAGGTAGTACTGGCCGGCGAGATGCGGGCGCTGGAAGCGGCGGTGGACGCGGCGCGCGCCGCCGGCAGCAAACGGTCGGTGTTGCTGGCGGTAAGCGGGCCCTTTCACTCGAGCCTTATGCGGCGGGCGGCGGAGAAGCTGGCGGTCGATCTCGAAGGGACCGTGTTCGGCGATCCGCGCGTGCCGGTCGTGGCGAATGTGACGGCGGATTACGTGCGAACGGGGGGCGAGATTCGCGCCGCCCTGATCCGGCAGATATACAGCCCCGTGCGGTGGGAAGAAAGCATCCGACGCCTGGCGGCAGACGGTGTAACCGTCTTCGTCGAGGTCGGACCGGGGCGGGTTCTCAGCGGGCTGGTGTCGCGTATCGTCCGTCGCAAGGCCACCGTCCTGAACGTCGAGGATCAGGCCACGCTGGAAAAAGTGCTTGCGTATCACAAAGGGGTTGGCTAAAATGTTTCTTGATGGCAAGGCGGCCCTTGTAACCGGTTCCTCGCGCGGTATCGGCCGTGCAACGGCGATTGCTCTCGCCAGGGCAGGGGCGGACGTGGCGGTTAACTACACATCAAGCCAGGCGGCGGCCGAAGAGGTAGTGGCCCGTATACGGGAACTGGGACGGTGCGGGGTGGCTCTGCAAGCTGACGTGGCCTCGATGGATCAAGCCGAGGGCCTGGTAGAAGGCGCTGTAAGGGAGTTCGGGCGGCTTGACATCCTGGTGAATAACGCGGGCATCACCGCCGACGGTCTTTTGCTTCGTATGAAAGAACACGAATGGGACCGGGTACTGGCGGTTAATCTTAAGGGTGCTTTCAACTGCACGAAGGCGGCGCTGCGCTACCTGCTAAAGGCGCCGGCGGGCCGGGTAATTAATATTGGTTCAATCATCGGGCTCCGGGGCAACCCGGGGCAGGTTAATTATGCGGCGGCGAAGGCCGGCCTTATCGGATTCAGTAAGGCGCTGGCACGGGAAGTAGGCCGGCGCGGCGTTACCGTAAATGTGGTCGCACCGGGTTTTATCGTTACCGAGATGACCGATCGCCTGCCGGAAGGCCTCAAGCAGAAGATGCTGGCCGATATTCCCCTTGGGCGGTTTGGACAGCCGGAGGAAGTAGCCGGGGTGGTGGTCTTCCTGGCCAGCGATGCGGCGGCGTATATTACGGGACAGGTAATTACTGTTGACGGCGGGCTGGCAATGTAGCGCCGGAAGGAGGTGCTAGACGGGTGTCCGTTTTCGACAAAGTAAAAGGCATTATTGTTGAACAACTGGGCGTCGACGAAGCTGATGTAACCCTTGACGCATCCTTCGTGGATGACCTGGGGGCCGACTCGCTTGACCTTGTGGAAATGGTAATGGCCTTTGAAGAGGCGTTCGAGATGGAGATCCCCGACGAAGACGCCGAAAAAATCCGCACCGTGGGTGATGCGGTGAAATATATTCAGGATCGCCTGTAGGTAAAAATTGGCGATGGTTGGCAGGAGGTGCACGTTTGACCCGGGTTGTCATCACCGGGATGGGGGTAATTTCCCCCGTAGGAACGGGTCTCGATACCTTCTGGTCGGCGCTGGTTAATGGCGTCTCCGGCGTACGTGAGATAAGCCGTTTCGATGCTTCCCAGTACCGGACGCGGATTGCGGCCGAGGTCACCGATTTCGCTCCGGAGAACTACCTCGACCGGAAGGAAAGCAGGCGGATGGACCGCTTCACGCAGTTTGCGGTAGCCTGCGCCGTGATGGCGGTGGAAGACGCACGGCTCGATTTGGCCCGGGTTGAAAAAGAGCGCATAGGTGTGGTTTTCGGCTCGGGGGTTGGCGGTATCCAGACGCTGGAGGAACAGGCCAAAATACTCTTCACACGCGGTCCGGACCGCGTAAGCCCCTTTTTCGTACCCATGATGATCAGTAACATGGCTGCAGGGCAAATCGCCATGACATTTGGCTTTCAAGGCCCCAACTTTACCCTTGTGAGCGCGTGCGCATCCTCGAACCACGCTATCGGAGACGCATTCAAGATCATTCAAAGCGGTGCCGCCGACGTTGTCATTACGGGTGGCGCGGAGGCGGCCATCACGCCGCTGGCGCTGGCCGGCTTCTGTGCTATGAAGGCTTTATCCACGCGCAACGACGAACCGGCGCGGGCGTCCCGCCCGTTTGACGCCGAGCGGGACGGTTTCGTCATGGGGGAAGGCGCGGCCGTGCTGGTCCTGGAAGGCGAAGAACACGCCAGACGGCGCGGGGCGCGCATTTACGCCGAGATCTGCGGCTACGGTACGAGTTGCGACGCTTACCATATTACCGCCCCGGATCCCGAAGGTACGGGCGCTGCGCGGGCGATGGCTAATGCCGTCGCAGACGCGGGTCTGCGCCCGGAGGACATCGACTACATTAACGCCCACGGTACCTCTACCCCGCTTAATGATCGGGTGGAAACGGCCGCCATTAAACGCGTGTTTGGCGATCACGCATACCGGCTCGCGGTCAGTTCGACCAAGTCTATGACGGGCCACCTGCTGGGGGCCGCCGGCGGCCTGGAGGCGGTGGCATCCGTGCTGACCATCTTTCACCAGGTGATCCCGCCTACCATTAACTACGAGGTTCCCGACCCGGAGTGCGACCTTGACTACGTCCCCAACAAGGCGCGTCCCGCCCGTGTCAGGGCGGTGCTTTCCAACGGCTTCGGATTCGGGGGGCAAAACGCTTCGCTCGTCTTCCGTCAGCCTGAGGCAGGGGATGCTTTTGGCCGGTAAATCACTGGCTCACCTTCAGGAGCGCATCGGTGTCGACTTTCGCGACCCGGCGCTGTTGGAGGAGGCTTTAACCCACAGTTCCTACACCTTTGAAAATCCCGAAGCGAAAAACAACCAGCGTTTAGAGTTTTTGGGTGACGCCGTGCTCGAGGTGCTGGTCAGTGAGGCGCTTTTTCACCGCTTACCCGAGGCGCCGGAAGGAGAGCTTACCAAGTTGCGCGCCGCGGTGGTCTGTGAGCCGTCCCTGGCGCGCGTGGCGGCGGATCTGGGTCTGGGCCGGGCAATGCGAATGGGCCGGGGCGAGGAACTTTCCGGGGGACGCCGGCGGCCATCCGTACTGGCCGATGCTCTGGAAGCAGTTCTGGGCGCGTTGTACTTGGATCAGGGACTCGCTGCTGCGCGTGCCTTTGTGGCGCGGCACCTCGGAGCAATCATGGAGGACGTTATCGCCGGCCGGCGCGAGCCGGACTATAAAACCGAGTTGCAGGAGAAATTACAGAAGATGTCGCCCGAGCCGATAAAATACGTCATTCTCAAAGAAGAAGGACCGGATCACGCCAAGACCTTTACGGCCGGTGTAATTTACCGTGGCATGCTTGTCGGGCAGGGGGTCGGCCGTTCCAAGAAAGAGGCCGAGCAACAGGCCGCGAAAGAGGCACTGGCCCGGCGGGTATGGCGAAAGAGTTAGTGCTTTCGGCAACAGTTGCCGGCGAAGGTGAGGTCACTACCGCACATGGGTCTGTTCGGTCGCCTTAAGGAAGGATTACGTAAAACAAGAGACACGTTAACCGGCAAAATCGAGAACCTCATTTACGGTCGTACGCAAGTCGACGAGGAGTTTTACGAAGAGCTGGAAGCCATTCTCATCCAGGCCGATGTGGGTGTAGCCACCTCTCTCGATCTCGTCGAGCAGGTTCGCGAAGAGATGCAAAAGAAACGCCTGGACGATCCGACCAAGCTAAAACCGGTGCTGAGGGAAAAGCTGCGGGCACTCTTTGCCGGCGATGTGCAAGCCGCCCTGAACCTCTCGGGGAACCCGGCCGTGATCCTGGTGGTAGGCGTCAACGGTACCGGGAAGACAACCACGATCGGCAAGCTGGCCCACCTCTTAAAAAAAGAAGGCAAGAGTGTACTGCTGGCTGCCGCCGATACCTTCCGCGCAGCCGCCATCGAGCAGCTGGAAATCTGGGGTACGCGGGCAGGCGTGGAGGTCATCAAGCATGGTGCGGGGGCGGACCCGGCGGCGGTAGTGTACGATGCCATTCAGGCAGCACGGGCCCGCAAGTGCGATGTGGTAATCGTAGATACCGCGGGCAGGCTCCACACCAAGATGAACCTCATGGAGGAATTGAAAAAGATCGGCCGGGTGGCCGCAAGAGAGGTGCCGGGGGCGCCGCAGGAGGTCCTCCTGGTTTTGGATGCCACCACCGGGAACAACGCCATTAACCAGGCCAGAATTTTTGCGGAGGCCACCGGGGTAACGGGGATTGTTTTAACGAAGTTGGACGGCACGGCCAAGGGCGGGATCGTCATTGCCATCCGCCGCGACCTCGGCATCCCGGTAAAACTGGTGGGCACCGGCGAGAAGATTGATGATCTGGACTACTTCAATCCCGACGAGTTTACCGAGGCCTTGTTCGGCTAATGCGTCCGCACCGTGGAGCCGGCTAAAGGCTTTTTTATTTCCGGAGAAGGAAAAACTTGGCACATTGCAAACATGAGGATATAGGATCTGCCATCGGGAGGGTTTTGTATGGCGATCACCATCGGGATTATCGGGGGGACGGGGGTCTACGATCCGGCCATGCTGGAGAATCCACGTGAAGAAAGCGTGGAAACCCCATATGGGTCGGTAACGGTAAGCATCGGCACATACCGCGGCAAAGAACTTGCTTTTCTTCCACGCCACGGGCGGCAGCACTCGATTCCCCCGCATCTGGTTAACTACCGTGCCAACATTCGTGCTCTCAAGAAACTTGGGGTCAAGACGGTGCTGGCCACCGCGGCGGTGGGGTCGCTCAATCCCTCCATGAAACCTGGGGAACTTGTTTTTGTCGACCAGTTCCTGGACTTCACCAGGTCGCGCGTGCAGACGTTTTACGAGGGTGGGCCCGAGGGGGTCGTGCACGTGGATATGACGGAGCCGTATTGCCCCCAGGTGCGTGAGGTGCTCTTCCGGGCGGGACGAACCCTGCGTTTGCCCGTGCATAACGGCGGCACCTACGTATGCACCGAGGGACCGCGGTTCGAAACACCGGCGGAAATAAACATGCTGCGCCAGCTCGGCGGCGATCTGGTGGGGATGACCGGCGTGCCCGAGGTAGTCCTGGCGCGGGAGGCGGAGATGTGTTATGCCACGATCGCCGTGGTTACCAATTTTGCCGCCGGGATATCGCCGTCAAGGCTGTCGCACGACGAGGTGGTGGCCATGATGGCCGAGAACGCGGCGAACTTGAGAAGTTTGATCCTGCAGGCCGTGGCCTGGCTCGACGAGGAGCGCAGCTGCGCATGCCACTGGGCGGTCACCGGTCCGGTTGCCCCCGGGAGGTGAAGCCGTGATCCGGACCCTTTACTGGCAGGACGGAACGTTATATATCCTGGACCAGACCCGTATACCGGAGGAGACGGAGTACGTACCCTGCCGGGATCACCGGGACGTGGCGGAAGCAATCCGGTCGATGCGCGTGCGGGGGGCACCGGCCATCGGGGCGGCCGCCGCCTACGGTGTCGCCCTC
>DMDP01000007.1 GCA_003445475.1 Peptococcaceae bacterium
CCTCAATGTGTTTTACCAGCGGGGCGCCGGCGAACACTTTCGCCCACATAACCTCTCCTAGCGCCTGCCTCACCAACTCCCTCGCCTGCTCTTGCCGAGTCATTCAAATCCTCTCCTTTCGTGAAGGATTTTTTGGCCTGCCTGCCGAATCTTTCCCACCAGGCCAGGCGACCGGTTGCCGTCCTGCTACCGCCTGGCCTGTGGGTGGGGCCTGGGGTGCTTGCCCCAGGCCCTATGCCGTCTTCACCGCGTACCATCCTGCATCTAGCACCTTGTATCCGATCACCACCTTCCCTTTCACCGAATCCCTCAGCCTCTCGCCTACCTTTCCTTTCGCGTACACTGCCGTCTTGTCGCCGTCCTCGGTCAAGCACCAGGCCCTTATCGTGCCGTTCCTGGTGGGCCTTGCCTCAAGCACCGTCACTTGCTCCCAGAGAAGGCCGTCCTCTTCGTCGTCCTGGTGCTTCGGTACGCCGTTCCTTAGCTGCTTCGCGGCTGCCGTGAACCGCTTTGCTGCTTCGCGCTTGTGGTTGTCAAGGATCGCCTGTTCGATGTCCTGCCGTCCTGCCTGCATTGCACTTGCCAGGAGATTGAGCAGGGTTATCGCCGTCCTGTGGGTGTACCGTGCTAGCTCTAGCTGGCTTTCCAGGTCGATTACCTCATTGCGGATTCGGGTTAGCTCCGTGTCTAGCTCCTGGTACTTGGCGTCCTGGGCGAGTCGCCTGGCAATTTCGGCCTTGCGGCTCTCCTCGTTCGGGTAACGCTTGCGGCCGTCCTCGCCGTTCTCGCTCGCCACTTCCCCTGCCGTCCTCGCCTTGATTTCGTCCATTGCCGCTAGGGTGTTGTGCAAGTCTTGCCTCCGTAGGGCGATTTGCATCACCAGACTTGCTACTTCTTCCGGCAGGGTCTTGGCCTGGTCGATCAGGGTTTGGAGCATTGCTTATCCTCTCCTTTCGTGGTATTTGGTTTTCAAGGTTCGGTGGTGTTACCACCTTCCACCTACACCTTACCATAATCCCGGTAAACTGTCAAGAGGTTTTTTAACAAAATGGCGAGAAATTTTCCTTCCATTATTGTCAAGTTTACCGCGAGTGTGTTACAATAGTGGTGTCAGTAAAACGACGCCGGAGGGGTGACGGTGCAACAATGCCGATACGCTGCAGGCTAAGCGTCCTTATGGGCGAGAAGAAGGTAAACCAACTAGATGTAGCACGCGGTACGGGGCTTAGCAAGACCACGGTGAACGATCTGTACCACGAAAGGGTGAAGATGATCGCCTTCGACACCTTGGAACGCCTGTGCAAGTTCTTCGGGTGCAATGTGGGCGATATCCTCACCTACGTCGAAGAGCGCGAGGGGGCAGGTGACGCACAGTGCTAAACCGCTGGCTCCCGCCTACCTTGCAAATCCCGGCCCCCAGGCCCCGAAGGCGCAGGCCCAGCCTGCCCAACCCCGGACGGCGCGGCAGCGTGTGGGCGCGGGCGGCCTTCCTGCTCGACGCCGTGCGGCGCAGGTTGTTGGGGAACGGCTTTCAGAAAGGCCCAGGAAGGCCCCTCTAACGCGGCGGGAATACTTCCCTCTATGCGCCCCCTCGCGTTGAGGGGCCTCAGAGGCCAAATTTCACGAAGGGAAGGAGTGGGCAGCGTGCATCCTGTGCTGGCCGGTGCGCTAACGGCGGCGTTTCTTGTCGCCTGGGCCGTGGTCGTGCGGCTGTGGTAGCTTCCGCACCCTCTCCCTTCGTGGGAGAAGGGCATTGAGGGGCGAGGCCAGGGCGTGCTGCTCCCGTATGTCCTGCTGCGTCAGGGCCACGTACCGCTTGGTCATGCTCAAATCGACGTGGCCGAGCATCCTCTGCAGGGCCAGGGCGTGGCCGCCATTGCGCAGGAAGGTAAGCGCGAAGGTGTGGCGCAGGTCGTAGGGCCGGATTTTGACGCCGAGCCGTCGGGAGTACATTTCCAGCCGGTCGCCCCAGGTGCTGGCGCTGAGCGGTGTGCCGTTCTCCGTGCAGAAAACGGGCACGGCAGCCTTCCAGGCCGGATGCCTGGCGGCCAGGAGCTTCCTTACCGCCTCGGCGGTGACGGGGGAGACGTAGAGCGTCCTCGCCGCCCCGGTCTTGGCGCTTTCGGCCCGGACGTAAACCTCCAGGGAGCGCAGGTTTACATCTCCCGGCAGCAGGGAAAAGGCTTCCTTCGGTCGAATACCCGTATCCAGGGTGAGCAGCAGCAGGGCGTAATCGCGCAGGCCCGCGAATGTCCTGCGGTCCGGCAGGGTGAGCAGCCGTTGCAGCGTTTCCGCGTCCAGGCTGACCACCCTGCCCTCATCCCTGCGCTTCTTCAGTCCTTCGAGCGGGTTCTCCGCGAAGATGCCTTCCCGGACGCACCAGGCAAAGAACTGCCGCAGGTAGGCCAGGCGCAGGTTGTACGTGGCCGGTTTGATGCTCTCCCCGAAGAAGGAGTAAACGGCAGCCCGGAGCTTCCCACCGCCCTGCCAGGCTTCCGGGTGACGCCTGAAAAAGAGGCCGACAACCTTCCGGTAGTCGGTAAGCGTCCTGCTCCTTCTCCCCTGGGCCTGCTTCCAGCAGAGGAACTGCTCCAAAGCCTCTCCCCAGGTGGCCGGTGCGCCTCTCCTGATACGCAGGAGCTTCCCTTTCGCCAAAATAAAGCACCCCTTTCGTGGCCGCAAAGTTTTTACGCGTGCGGCAGTCGAAAGGGGTGAATCCTTCGGGGTATGGTTGGGTCCGTCAACCACAACGGACTCGTCTTTTCAGCGGCTTCCCTGGTATTTTCTCCCAACCCGCAAACCCTTGAAAAATAAATGGTGCCGAAGGTGGGAGTCGAACCCACACGGGAGCTAAGCCCCAGCGGATTTTGAGTCCGCCGCGTCTGCCAGTTCCACCACTTCGGCAAGCATTTGTGTATCTATAGCTCTTAATCATGTTAGGGCAACATCTTGTTCCTGTCAAGGTTAGGGCAACATCTTGTTCCTGTCAAGCTACCCGACCCAGCGCCATTTGACCTCAACCTGATCTGGCCCAATTAACTCCTTGAGCACGCGTACTACCGGCGTTGTAAGATCCACCGCGTATTCGCTCGGCAGGGTACGCAATCTCATGCCATCGCGTAAAACGAAATAGACCGGGTGTTTTCCACGGTATGCGCGCAGGATATCTTTAATTTCACTACTTGGCGCCGTGCGGCCGCCCAGTTTGATATACACTTCCCCACCTTTATCCAGGGAAGTTAGACGGGTGGCGATAATCTTGGCTTCATCACCGTCTCGGTTAACCTGTCCCCACAGCAAAAGCCCGGCACCTTCCTGTAAGAGATGACGGCATTCCCAATAAACCCGGGGGAAGAAAATCGCCTCAATGCTACCGGAGAGATCTTCGATCACACCAAAAGCCATCGGGTCACCCCGCCGCGTGCTGATGCGCCGCACGGAAGTAACCAGGCCGCCTATAATCACATCTCTTCCCTCAGCCATTTTCCTTATTTCATCGATATTGGCCGTCGTTGCCGCCCGCAGAAGCAGGCGGTAGTCTTCCAGCGGATGGCCGGAAATGTACAAGCCCAGGGTCTCTTTTTCGGCCGCGAGGATCTCTCTTCGCGTCCACTCAGGTACAGAATGTAAAGGCAACACAGCAGGCGCTGCTTCTTCCGCCCAGTTATTAAACAAGGAAAGCTGGGCGGTATCATTCTGTTTATGAGTCCGCTGGCCGACCTGGATAATATAATCTAGAATGGCCATCAATTGCGCCCTGCTGGCACCGAGCGACGCCAGTGCGCCGGCCTTGATAAGACTTTCCAGGACCCGCTTGTTAACAACGCGGAAGTCGAGGCGCCGGCAGAAATCCATAATGTCGCGGAAGGGGCCGCCTTTTTGCCGCGCCTCCAAAATGGCTTCTACAGCGCTATCGCCTACGTTCTTGACAGCCGCGAGCCCAAAACGAATCCCGTTATGCACCAGCGTAAAATCTTTACCGCTCTCGTTGACATCTGGCGGCAGCACATTAATGCCAAGTCGCCGGCACTCTTCAACATAGACAGCGATCTTGTCCGTATTGTCTTTTACCGAAGTCAAAAGGGCAGCCATAAACGCTTGCGGGTAGTTGGCCTTCAGATATGCGGTCTGGTAAGCAACCAGAGCATACGCTGCACTGTGCGACTTATTGAATCCGTACCCCGCAAAATACTCCATCTTGTCAAAGATTTTGCCGGCGGTGTCCGCATCAACCCCCCGCCGCACAGCCCCTTCAACAAACTG
>DMDP01000044.1 GCA_003445475.1 Peptococcaceae bacterium
TCGCTCGTCGAGTACGGCTTCCGTCTCCCCTCGGCCTTTGACAACCGCCCGCTGAAGTTCGACGAGTTTATGGCCCGGGTGCACCAGGTGGTCTACGTTTCGGCGACGCCGGGCCCCTACGAGATCAAGCACAGCGTCCAGGTCGTGGAGCAAATCGTGCGGCCCACCGGCCTGGTCGATCCGCAAATGGTGGTGCGGCCCACCCGGGGGCAGATCGAGGACCTCCTGGGTGAGATCCGGGAGCGCACCGCCCGCGGCGAGCGGGTGCTGGTGACTACCCTTACGAAGCGCATGGCCGAGGACCTGGCGGACTACTTCCGCGAAATGGGGGTCAAGGTGCGCTACCTGCACGCCGAGATCGGGACCCTGGAAAGGATGGAGATTCTGCGCGACCTGCGCCTCGGCGTCTTCGACGTCCTGGTGGGGATCAATCTCTTGCGGGAGGGGCTTGACCTGCCGGAGGTCAGCCTCGTGGCCATCCTGGACGCCGACAAGGAGGGGTACCTGCGCTCCGAGCGGTCCCTGATTCAGACGGCCGGCCGCGCGGCCCGGAATGTCAACGGCCGGGTAATTTTGTACGCCGACACGGTTACCGAGTCCATGCGCAAGGCCATCGAGGAGTCGGAGCGCCGCCGGCGGTTGCAAATCGCCTACAACGAGCAGCACGGCATTACGCCGGAGACCGTGAAGAAGGCGGTGCGGGACGTGATCGAGGCCACCCGCGCCGCCGAGACCGGCCCGCAGTACCACGTGAGCGGCAAAAAGCTCGGCCGGACCGAACTCAAGCGGTTGATCGCCCGGCTGGAGAAGGATATGAAGGACGCCGCGCGGCGGCTCGAATTCGAGCGCGCCGCGGAGCTGCGCGACGCCCTGATCGAGCTGCGCGTGCAGTTGCACGGCGGGGCGGGCGGGCAGCGCGCAGCGGCGGCCGCCCCCGGGGCCGGCCGGCGCCGTGCGGCACCCTGAGGCGGGCGCGCCAAATCTCCTCGTCCTCTGACTTTAGGGCGGACCGGCCTTCGCTCATGCGGCGACTTTGCGCAGCGCCGGCAACGGCACCCCGCGCAAGCGAGGTTGACGCTGCGGCCGACGAGGACGCCAGGAAATACTTTGTAGGTTCGATACAGTACCTCATAGAAGGTGGCAGATACTTTAGCACGGTGCAACCACCGATGGCAATCCGCAGGAGGCCAGCAGCGTCCCGAGCGAGCGGCCGGTGCCGTCGGCGTGGAGCACCAGGAGCCGCGGCGAAGGACCGGTCCGGCTACTCACGCTCCGACGACGGACGACCGACGGTCGTTCAGGGGATGCTAAACCGGTGAGGTTGAAATGAAAGACCGCATTCTGGTGAAAGGTGCCCGCGTGCACAACCTGAAGAACATAGACGTCGAGATACCCCGCGACAGGCTGGTGGTCATCACCGGGCTTTCGGGATCGGGGAAGTCTTCCCTCGCCTTCGATACCATCTACGCCGAGGGACAGCGGCGCTACGTGGAGTCGCTCTCCGCGTACGCAAGACAGTTTTTGGGGCAAATGGACAAACCCGACGTCGACTACATCGAAGGGCTTTCCCCGGCCATCTCCATCGACCAGAAATCGCGTACGCACAACCCGCGGTCGACGGTCGGGACCGTAACGGAGATCTACGACTACCTGCGCCTCCTTTTCGCGCGCGTCGGGCGGGCGTACTGCCCCCACTGCGGGCACCGCATCGCCGGCCAGGCGGTGGAGCAGATGGTGGACCAGATCCTGGCCCTGCCGGAGGGGACGAAGCTGGAGATCCTGGCGCCGGTGGTGCGCGGAAAGAAAGGGGAGCACGCCAGGATTTTCGACGACGCCCGGCGGGCCGGGTTCGTGCGCGTGCGCGTCGACGGGGAGTTGCACGAAACGAGCGAGGACTTCCGCCTGGACAAGAACAAAAAGCACAACATAGAGATCGTGGTGGACCGCCTGGTGGTCAAGCCCGGGATTGCGTCCCGCGTGGCCGACTCCCTGGAAACGGCATTGAAACTCGCCGGCGGCCTCGCCATGGCGCACATCATCGACGGCCCGGAAATCGTCTTCAGCCAGAACTTCGCCTGCGTGGACTGCGGCTTCAGCTTCCGGGAGATCTCGCCGCGCCTGTTCTCTTTCAACAGCCCCCTCGGGGCGTGCCCGGATTGTACCGGTCTGGGAATGCGGATGGAAGTCGACCCGGACCTGGTTATCCCGGACCGCTCCAAATCGCTCTACGAAGGGGCGGTGGCCGGCTGGTCCTGGTGGTCCGGCCAGTTCTACTACCTTGAGGGACTGGCCCGCCACTACGGGATCAGTTTGAAAGATCCGGTGGCCAAGCTTCCGCAGAAGCACCTGGAAATTATTCTTTACGGCACCGGCGGCGAACCGGTGCACTTCCAGTACCGGGACCACCTGGGGCGGCTGCGGGCTTACACGGCCCCGTTCGAGGGCGTGGTGCATCTTTTGGCACGGCGCTACCGGGACACGATGTCCGACTACGTGCGCAACGAACTCGAGGAGTTCATGCGGCCCACTCCCTGCCCGTCGTGCGGGGGCGCCCGCCTGCGACCCGAGGCCCTGGCGGTGAAGGTGGGCGGGAAATCGATCGCCGAGGTAGCTGCCCTGACGGTCGGCGAGGCAGCCGCTTTCCTGGCCGGACTGGAACTCGAGCCACGCGAGCGCCTGATAGGCGAGCGGGTGCTGAAGGAGATTCAGGCCCGCCTCGGTTTCCTGATTGACGTGGGTCTGGATTACCTGACCCTCGACCGGGCGGCGGGGACCCTTTCCGGCGGGGAGGCGCAGCGCATCCGCCTGGCTACGCAGATAGGCTCCGGTCTCGTCGGTGTGCTTTACATCCTCGACGAGCCGAGCATCGGCCTCCACCCGCGGGACAACGCGCGGCTGCTGGACACGCTGTGCCGGCTGCGGGACCTGGGTAATACGCTGATCGTGGTGGAGCACGACGAGGAGACCATGCGGGCGGCAGACCACATCATCGACATCGGCCCCGGCGCGGGGCGCGAAGGCGGCGAGGTGGTGGCCGCCGGGGCCATAAGCGACATCGTCAGGGAGCCGCGGTCCATAACCGGCCAGTACCTGAGCGGCCGGCGCACGATACCGGTGCCGGCCCGTCGGCGTTGCGGCAACGGCAAGTCCCTGGAGGTGCTGGGAGCCTGCGAGCACAACCTCAAGAACATCGACGTCCGCCTGCCGCTGGGGACGTTTATCTGCGTCACCGGTGTTTCGGGTTCGGGCAAGAGCACCCTGGTAGACGAGATCATCTACAAGCGGTTGGCGCAGGAACTTCACGGTGCCCGTGCCAGACCGGGCGCGCACAAGGGTATCCGAGGACTGGAGCACCTGGACAAGGTGATCAATATCGATCAGTCGCCCATCGGGCGGACGCCCCGCTCGAACCCGGCCACGTACACCGGGGTTTTCACCGATATCCGGGATCTCTTTGCCCGCACGCCCGAGGCGCGGGCGCGGGGATACCAGCCCGGCCGGTTCAGTTTCAATGTGCGCGGGGGCCGCTGCGAGGCCTGCCAGGGCGACGGCATCATCAAGATCGAGATGCACTTTCTGCCCGATGTCTACATTCCGTGCGAGGTCTGCAAGGGCAAAAGATACAACCGGGAGACCCTGGAGGTAAAGTACAAGGGCAAAACCATCGCCGATGTGCTCGATATGACGGTGGACGAGGCCCTGGCCTTCTTCGCGCCGATTCCCAAAATCAAGCGGCGGCTTGAGACGCTGCGGGATGTCGGTCTGGGGTACGTCAAGCTGGGCCAGCCGGCGACCACCCTTTCCGGCGGCGAGGCGCAGCGCGTGAAGCTGGCGTCGGAGCTTTCCCGCCGGTCTACGGGCCGGACGCTTTATATCCTCGATGAGCCGACCACCGGGCTGCACATGCACGATATCGCCCGGCTCCTGGAAGTGCTGCACCGGCTGGTGGACGCCGGGAACACCGTGGTGGTCATCGAGCACAATCTGGACGTGATCAAAACCGCGGACTACGTTATCGATCTCGGGCCGGAGGGCGGCGACCGCGGCGGACGGGTGATCGCCGAGGGCACGCCGGAAGAGGTGGCCGCGATGCCGCAGTCTTACACGGGCCGCTTTCTGGCCCGTGTCCTGGGCGCGGCGCCGCGCCGCGCGGAGGCGATATCATGACCCTGGCGGACAGGGCCGCCCAGATGCCCGACAGGCCGGGCGTCTACCTGTTCAGGGACGAGCGCGGGCGGGTGCTTTACGTCGGCAAGGCGAAATCCCTCAACAAGCGCGTCCGCACCTACTTCCAGCGCGGCCAGCCGGCCAAGGTCATGGCCATGCTGCAGCGGGCACAAGACCTCGACTTCATCGTCACCGACAGCGAAATCGAGGCCCTTATCCTGGAGTGCAACCTCATCAAGGAGCACCGCCCGCGGTACAACGTCGTCCTCAAGGACGACAAGAACTACCCGTACATCAAGGTAACGGTGAACGAGGAGTTTCCGCGCGTTCTCATCACGCGCCGGCAGTTGCAAGACGGCGCCCGCTACTTCGGCCCCTACACGCGCGCGGGCGCCGTGCACGACACGCTGCGCCTGCTAAAAAAACTCTTTCCATTTCGCTCCTGTACCCAGCAGCGCTTCACCAACCGCCGCCCGTGCCTGAACTTTCACATCAAGCGGTGCCTGGCGCCGTGTACGGGGCAGGTCGACCGGGAAGAATACGCCGCGGTGATCCGGGAGGTATGCCTTTTCCTTGAGGGACGGCACGAGGACCTGGTGAAAGACCTGACGGCGCGGATGCAGGAGGCGGCCGAGCACCTGGAGTTCGAAAGGGCGGCGGAACTGCGTGACCAGATTCAGGCCATCGAACAGGTGGTCGCCCGGCAGAAGATAGTGTCCACACGCCTGGAGGACCGGGACGTGGTGGCGCTGGCGCGGGACGGCGACACCGGCCAGGCGGTGGTTTTCCAGGTGCGCCAGGGAAAGCTGGTGGCCGAAGAGAGCCTTCCACTGCGCGGCACGGCGGACAAGAGCGAGGAAGAGGTGCTGGCGGCCTTCATCAAGCAATATTACAGCCGCGCGTCTTTCATTCCGCCGGAAATCTTGTTGAACCGGCTCCTGGGCGACGAAGAAGAGGTGATCGCCGCCTGGCTGGCAGCGGCGCGCAGGGGGAAGGTGCGGCTTGAGACGCCCCGCCGGGGAAAGAAGCGTGAACTTGTGGCGATGGCCGAAAGAAACGCCGCGTATCTTCTGGCGCGGGAAGTGGCCAGAGAGGCGCATGACGCCGAGGTGCTGGCAGAACTCGCGCGTGCCCTGGAACTCCATGCGCCGCCGCGGCGCATGGAAGCCTTTGACATCTCGCACATCCAGGGCCGGGAAGCAGTGGCCTCCATGGCGGTGTTCCAGGACGGCCGGCCGCAAAAGGCCGCCTACCGGCGCTTTCGCATCCACAGCCGGGGGCCGGACGACTTTGCCGCCATGGGGGAGGTGGTGGCCAGGCGGTTCGCGCGGGCGGACGATCCGAAGTTCGCGCCGCTGCCCGACCTGGTTTTGATCGACGGCGGCAAGGGACAGCTTAATGCCGCGCTCAAGGCCATGCGGGCGGCGGGACACGGGGAGATACCCGTTTTCTCGCTGGCGAAGGAGGAAGAACTTATCTACGCCCCGGGGCGTTCCGAGCCGATTCGCCTTCCCCGCGATGCGGCTGCGCTCCACCTTCTGCAGCGGCTTCGGGACGAGGCGCACCGGTTTGCGGTGGAGTACCACCGGGCCGCGCGGACCAGGAAAACCCTGGGTTCGCTGCTGGAAGAAATCGAAGGTGTCGGTGCCGCACGCCGCCGCGCCCTGCTGCAGGCTTTTGGGTCGCTGGAAGCCATAAGAAAAGCCTCCGTGGAAGAGCTGGCGCGCGTCCCCGGGATGA